>NZ_PNCT01000176.1:0-268 GCF_005887365.1 Pseudoalteromonas sp. S3785
TGGCATTCAGTTAGGTGGTTCGGTTATAAATGTAATCGCTATCGGCGCGGTTATGTCGGATGTGGTTGGCTGTGGTGCTAATTCGCGTACCGCGTTGATCACCCGTGGCTTGGCTGAATTAACACGCTTAGGGTTCGCCTTAGGCGCAAAGAAAGAACCCTTTATGGGGATGGCAGGGCTTGGTGATTGAATCGTAAACTGTACCCATAAACAATCACGTAAACGACGCTTTGGTCAAACATTAGGCAAAGTTTAAGGAGTAGCCGCT
>NZ_PNCT01000177.1:0-230 GCF_005887365.1 Pseudoalteromonas sp. S3785
ATGGTTATCCTTATCACCGCCCCAATAGTATAATTTTACAGCAACATACGTTGACCTAATTCGTTTACGTCCAAAAAATAGGTAGACATAAGAACCATTTTCAACTTCTTTATTAAAAGTATACGTTTTTGATAGTTTGACTAATTCTGCTTTTATCTCATTTGGTGCACGCAAACCATCAATATAGACCGCTGCCATTTACTTATTTGCCCCGAATACACTCGCAAGGT
>NZ_PNCT01000178.1:0-405 GCF_005887365.1 Pseudoalteromonas sp. S3785
AAATAATAAGAACGATCAATGAGAATACTAATTTCTGGAATTTCTCTGATTTTATTAAGCTTTATTAGCTCTGCACAGCAACTCGCTGATGATGACTCATTACCACTATTGCCTGCAATAACGTTAAAGATGGCTGATGGTTCAACCAATCAAACGCAAGATTTATTAGGACAAACCTAAGTTTTACATTTTTGTGCTACGTGGTGCACATATTGTAAAAAGCTGCAACCAGCACTTGAAAAAATAAAACACAAAGGCTTAAAGGTAATTGCGGTAAGCTTTAAAGAAGACGATGATGCCATCCCCGCCAAAGCAATAATTGATAGAGGCTATACATTTAAAACAGCTATTAAAGCCGATGCCATAGCAAAAAAATTAGGAATAAGAGGCACACCCACTACCCTA
>NZ_PNCT01000179.1:0-236 GCF_005887365.1 Pseudoalteromonas sp. S3785
ACCCTTAAAATGGCCGGTGGTCACGTAGCCGAAGGCGCTAAACTAGCCAAACGGAATCGTTAGGATTTTTATAAATTAATAAAAAAACACAATATTGATGTCGATAATTTAGTGTAATTTAAATGTAAGGTAAATAAATGCAGTTATTTATGGTGTATTTAGGCGGGAGAATTCAATGATGCCACATAGAAATGCTCGATATTAGCGTTGTTGAAGGTCTAAGCATTGAGCAAACC
>NZ_PNCT01000180.1:0-273 GCF_005887365.1 Pseudoalteromonas sp. S3785
TATTTATTATTTAATGGCCGAAATGTTCATGCCGGTAACACAACAGGCACGGGTTTAGCACCCTGTTGTGCTAATACCGCCTCAAATAAGGGTCCGTCAAACTAACGTAATAGAAGCGAAAAACCAAGCTGTAAAAGCGGGGGATGTACTATCTCAAACAGACCCAAAACCGTATAGATTAGCACTAGAGCAAGCACAGCACGCCCTCGACGACGCCTAAATACACAATAAACGCCAAGAAACCAATGTAAAAGCACTTGACGCGCAATTATC
>NZ_PNCT01000181.1:0-391 GCF_005887365.1 Pseudoalteromonas sp. S3785
GGATCCATTCTGCGTTCAACAAGTCTGCTTTTGTTTGCCATGGGAGTTATCCTTTACGGGGCGGCTGTGGTGATTGCAGTTACAACGCCATTGGCGACGGTAAATGTGACCTTGCGGGGTGTTCCATCCACGGGGACGCTCGCAATGATCATGCCGCTCTTCACGGCGGCGGCAGTGCCTCCAACCAGCGTTATCGGCACGCCGCCAACCATATTGGTCACAGGAACGCCCGTATTGGTGATAGTGACCGGAATGCCGCTCATTGCGCTGGCTCCTTGGCTGCCTGCTGCTCGGCAAAGCTCTGCTGGCGATTGGCGCGGGTCTCTGCGCTCGTGCCCTGCCGTTCGGCAAATGATTGTTGTCTATCGGCCAAGGTAGCGCTTTTGTCTGG
>NZ_PNCT01000182.1:0-218 GCF_005887365.1 Pseudoalteromonas sp. S3785
GCTTGATTTTAGTTACTTGATTACGGCGTATAATCAATTATCTAAAAATAATATTACCTTTTTTGCACGCGCAGATATTATGGATAAACTGGCTCGCACAAATAAACAACGTTAAACAATTCAAGCAGGGCAATCAGAGGCACAAATAAAGCAAAGTTGGCAGCAAGCGCTTGCAGCATTTAAAAAGCAACGCGCGCCATAATTACTGTACAACTAAG
>NZ_PNCT01000183.1:0-263 GCF_005887365.1 Pseudoalteromonas sp. S3785
GATCGCAGGGCTTAAAATTAAAGAAGCGGTCACTAATTAATTGCGCCATAGCTGTAATAAAAACTGTTAGATACACATAGAGCAAACACAGCAACAGCTGCATATAAGTGTGGTTGATAACGCACCTTGAAGCACGTTAAACGCAGGTAACGGTTTAAATGGTATTAAAGAGCGCGCAGAGCAACTTAATGGCCATGCCACCTTTACAAGTGTCGATAAGTTTAATTTAAACGTAATGCTGCGAATTTCAGCTAAGGATTAAC
>NZ_PNCT01000184.1:0-245 GCF_005887365.1 Pseudoalteromonas sp. S3785
TCAGCCCACGGGCTGGCCGTTTGACGTTTAATTTTCGAAGTATTTAGGGTAGAAATAATGATAAACAATGAAAAAAAAGGGGTCGTTGTGGCTGCAGCAGATTTAACAGTTAGTGGCTGTGGTGAAAGTAGCTCAAGTAGCACGGGCAGTGATTTTCAAGGTAGTGATAGCGGGCAAACTACTACGCGAGAGGTGCCTGAGTTTGATGAAGAACCTCTGGTTGCTAACTTAGGCGACATTGTAAT
>NZ_PNCT01000185.1:0-367 GCF_005887365.1 Pseudoalteromonas sp. S3785
GAACAGCATGGGAACGAAATAGGAACATATTCATGCGAGAGTCAATCGGGGGTCGGCTTCACCTAGCCCCGTTTCATCCACCCGGCGACCTTCGCAATGTTTTCCCCGAGGGCAACCCCGCCGATGAAGATCGCGACCAACGTGACGATGAGCCAGCGCAGGAAGTTGCTCACCGCCTTGATATCGCGGAACATCTTCAGGAGACCCGGCACCTCGTCCTTCGGCAAGGTGGAGAGGGACTCCAGCGGCGTCACGTGGTCCGGCGTCAGTGGAGAAAGCCTCTCCTGCACTTTCTCATCCAATTCGGTGAACCGCTGCGCTGGTTGGCGGGCTGCATCGTTCATGTTTTCACCGGCAATAGGCGTCA
>NZ_PNCT01000019.1:0-60959 GCF_005887365.1 Pseudoalteromonas sp. S3785
GAAGGCAAATGTGGCGGCCAATAACAGGCTGATTTAAGTACCTGATTTACTCGGATATACGTTATGCTAAAAGGGCCAAAAGGCCCTTTTTGTTTAAGGAGATAATGATGATAGCAACACAAAACTCAGCATTTGGGATGGTGGGCTTAGGTCTTCGTCGAGAGATGCTTGATGAACTACTAGCGCATACGCCAAAGCAAATTGATTTTATGGAAGTCGCGCCTGAAAACTGGCTTAAGCTCGGAGGGCGCTTTAAAAAACAATTTAAAACCTTAACTGACGCCAATAATTTTGTTTGCCATGGTTTATCGCTTTCTATCGGGTCGCCTGAACCTCTTGATATTGAATTTGTTAAATCGCTAAAAACGTTTTTTGATCAGCACAACATTAAACTATTCAGTGAGCACCTAAGCTACTGCTCTGGAAAAGGGCATATGTACGATTTAATGCCAATTCCTTTTACTGAAGAAGCTATTGCGCACGTTGTACCTCGCATCAAACAAGTGCAAGATGTTTTAGAGCGACAAATAGCCATTGAAAATGTCTCTTATTACGCGGCGCCTGGCCAGCAGTTATCTGAGCTTGAATTTACCAATACGATTTTAGAGCAAGCTGATTGTAAACTACTGCTAGATGTGAACAATATTTATGTTAATTCAATTAATCATGGTTACAATGCTGAGACGTTTTTATTAGGGTTGCCTTCAAAACGCATTGTCTATGGCCACGTAGCTGGGCACTACAATGAAGCCGATGATTTAATTGTTGATACCCACGGCGCTGATGTTATTGACCCCGTATGGGACTTGCTTGATAAAGCGTACCAAGCGCATGGGGTGTTTCCTACCTTATTGGAGCGTGATTTTAATATCCCAAGTATAAATACACTTACAAAAGAGCTTGATATTATTCACGACTTACAAAATAAGCAGTTATGCGCATCGCCTACTCAGCAATTAGCATAAAGGAAGAAATATGAGCTTTATTGACACTCAAAATGAGTTTATGGCGCACATACGAGAGCCTGAGCATAACCCAAAGCCTAAAGGTATTGAAGATAGACGCATGGCGATTTACCGCGACTTATTTTTTAATAATATTGCAGGGTTTATCTCATCTGGGTTTCCGGTGCTTAAAACGTTATACACACAACAGCAATGGCAAAAATTAGTAAGAGCATTTTTTAGTGAGCATGACTGCAAGTCACCTTATTTTTTAGACATAGCAGGAGAGTTTATTAATTACTTATCGAGCAGTTATACCCTGCAAGAATACGACTATGCATTTATGCTGGAGCTGGCACATTACGAGTGGATAGAGCTTGATGTTTCCGTGGCTAATGAAGATACCAGCGAGCAACGCTTAAAAAGTACTGAACTGACCAGTTCTGCACTTTACTTATCGAGTGTTGCGCGTAATTTAAGCTACCAGTATGCGGTTCAACATATCAGCACAGAGTATATACCCAGCACGCCATCTGAGCAGCCTAATTACTTTGTTGTATACCGCAATGATAACGATGACGTGCAGTTTTTAGCCACAAATGCAATGACCGCTTTACTACTTTCAATAATAGAATCAAATGCGGGCATTGAGTTTGAGAGTGTATGCCAGCAGGTTTTAGTTCATGCGCCTAATTTTAGTGAACAACAAATTGCGCAAGGCGCGTTAAGTACGCTTAATGCAATGTCCGAGCGGGGTATTATCGTGACAAAAAATCAACATTAAGGTCTTTATAGATTATTTTACTTCGTCTATCATGGCAGCCTTATTTGTCGTGCTTAAAAAAGGTTATACCAATGTCAGATGATAAAGACTTTAAAGATCCGTTTAACGTTACTTACTTTATTGCTTTTTTAGCAGTTTTTGTGGGTATTGGCTGTTTAAATGCGATTTTAGGCTGGATCACAAGCCTAACTTAAAGCTCCTAGCTCTATTAAGGCTGTTGTTTTTATCAGCCTTACGCTTCTTTTCTTCCTCCACCCGTATAATTTTCAAACCACCTCGGTATTAATAACAGCAAACTCGCATTTTAACGTCAGTTAAGGTTATAATCAGCTGCTTTGAAATATAAACTATTGAGCAATTAAACTTATGACTCAAGTAACACCCGCTATTATTAAAAACAGTATCGCAACCATTGCCGACTATCCTAAACCAGGCATTATGTTTCGTGATGTAACAACACTAATGGCAAATCCAGAAGCCTTTAAAGCAACAATCGATGCTTTTATAAACGAATATAAAAACCAAGGCTTTACAAAAATTATTGGAACAGAATCTCGCGGCTTTATTTTTGGTGCGCCGCTATCATACGCGTTAGGGATCCCTTTTATTCCTGTTCGTAAGCCAGGCAAGCTACCACGCGAAGTGATTCGCCAAGATTACCTACTTGAATACGGCGAAGACACATTAGAGCTTCATGTTGATGCTATTGTCCCAGGCGACAAAGTATTATTAGTGGATGATTTATTAGCTACCGGTGGCACAATTGAAGCCACAGCAAAGCTAGTTGCAAAATTAGGCGGCAAGGCCACTGATGCTGCGTTTGTTGTTTCATTACCAGAGCTTGGTGGTGAGCAGCGTATAGAAAAAATGGGTATTAAAATCTTAAAACTTGTTGAGTTTGAAGGCGAGTAATTGATGAGTTATCAGGTTCTAGCTAGAAAATGGCGTCCGCAAACCTTTCATGAATTGGTTGGCCAGTCTCATGTAAAGCAAGCGCTTGTTAATGCGCTTACACAAAATAGACTGCATCACGCTTATTTATTCACTGGAACCCGTGGTGTGGGTAAAACAACCATTGCACGCATTTTTGCTAAAAGCTTAAATTGTGATGAGGGTATATCGGCATCTCCTTGTGGGCAATGTAGTAGTTGTACTGATATAGAAGCAGGGCGATACATTGACTTACTTGAAATTGATGCTGCTTCTCGCACCAAAGTAGAAGATACTCGTGAAATTCTTGATAACGTTCAATATGCACCAACACGCGGACGTTATAAAGTTTACCTAATAGATGAAGTGCACATGCTCTCTAAGCATAGCTTTAACGCGTTATTAAAAACGTTAGAAGAGCCGCCAGAGCATGTGAAATTTTTACTAGCAACCACCGATCCGCAAAAGTTACCTGTTACCATTTTATCGCGCTGTTTACAGTTTAACTTAAATGCACTTTCGCAAAGTGAAATTAAAACTCAGCTTGAGCATGTACTTACTCAAGAGCAACTAAACTTTGATAAAGATTCACTAAATATTATTGCAAAAGCCGCCGATGGCAGTATGCGAGACGCCTTAAGCTTGACAGATCAAGCTATTGCGCAAACCAACGGCGACATAAACAACCAAGCCGTGCAAGCCATGCTTGGTTTAATGGACACACATTACAGCCAAAGTTTGCTGGCTGCTTTGTTAGCACAAGACGGTGGCGCACTAATGGATGAAATAGCCCAAGTAGCGAGCCGTAACCCTAACTATATTGCACTACTTGATGATTTAATTGCATTAACTCACCTTATTCAGTTAACTCAACTGGTCCCGCAAGCAGCGCAACTTGATGATAAAAACGCCGATTATATTAGCCATGTTGCACAGCACACTCAGGCTCAGCAAGTACAGGTGTATTATCAGTTACTATTAAATGGTAAAAAAGACTTACAATGGGCACCAGAGCCTCGTTTAGGCTTTGAAATGATAATGCTACGTTTATTAGCATTTGAGTCCGCAGGTACAACACCTGCTCAATCGCCTCCTGAGGCAAGCGACACAAAAAGTGCAGCGACGCCTGCGCCTACCAATAGTAAAGGTCGTGCCGATGCGCTGCGTGATATATTAAATAAAAATAAAACGCCATCGCAAAACGAAACCCCAGCTGCGCAACCAATGGTTGAGCACAGCCAAAGCACAGCACAAAGTCATACAACTGATGAACCAGTAGCGCACCCGCCCACAGAGCAGCTAACACGCTCGCCAAGTGAGCAACACAGCAACAGCGTAACACCTGCGGCTCAAAGTCCCCAAAACGATATGCCGAGCCCTGTGCAGCAAAATGAACACATTGCTAAGAATGACGAGGCCGCTGAGCGTCAAAGTGAAGACGATGCATATTTGCAACACAGTAATATGGAGCAAAGCTTAGCTGCACAATTTGATGATGTTATGAGCAGTGCTGTAGATCAAGGTTATAACCCGGCACCTGTAGCGCTACATACACAATCCGCCGCTGAAAACGCCGATACTAAAGATAGCAGTGTGCGTGAACAAGAAGCTCAAGCACAATCAGCTATTGCGCGAATTTTACGTGATAGAAATATATCGGGGGCAGGCAGGCTTTCAGGGGGAAGTGTAAATACCACTGAGCATGCGCAAACACCAAAAGCGCCTGATCAAGCAGCGCCATTCATTGAAGAAACACCACACAATACACGCTCGCAAGCGAGTGAGTCACAAAATGATTCACCGCCATGGCATGACCACGCGCAAGGTGACAGCGAAAAAAAGCCAGCGCTCCCAGTAACAGGGAGCCAAACGCCAGCTGAGCCAGTAACGCAAAGCCAGCCAGCGCGTAAGGTTGATTTTAAAGAAAAGCATCAAACAATTACTGAAAACTTAGCCCCTGAGCTGCTTGAGCAAATTAACCCACAAAAAAAGCCAGAGGTAATAGAGCAAGAGCCTGCTATACCGGTTCCAGATGATTTTCAAAGTCCAATTAGCGAGATTAAATTTGCGCATCAGCAAGATGAGTGGGCTTATTTAATTAAGCGTATGGGGCTAGGTGGGCGAATGCGTCAATTTGCATTACACTCGATTTTTACCAAGCAAGGCGACAGTTTACATATTGACGTGGATGAATCTCAAAAACACTTAGATACGCCCATGCTTAGGCAAAAGCTCGATGCAGCGTTATCAAGCATTTACGGACATAACGTATCGCTAAGTATTAACTTTGCAAAAGGGGTGATTGACTCGCCTTATTTAATACAGCAAAAAATTGATGCAGGGCGGCATCAGCAAGCTATTGATGTGATCACATCAGATGAAAACATAGTACAATTTCAGCAGCTATTTAGCGCCGAAATTGACGAAAACAGTATTCAGGCATTGTAATTAAATACAATCGCCCTTATCTTCATGACAACTAGAGTTTAAAAGAAAGAGAGAAAATTATGTTTAAAGGTGGAATGGGTAACATGATGAAGCAAGCGCAGCAAATGCAAGAGCGCATGCAAAAAGCCCAAGACGAAATCGCAACAATGGAAGTTGTTGGCGAAGCCGGCGCAGGCCTTGTAAAAGTAACCATGCTTGGTAATCATAACGTGCGTCGTGTTGAGCTTGATGATAGCCTGATGGAAGATGACAAAGATATGATTGAAGATTTACTTGCAGCAGCATGTAATGATGCTGTTCGTCGCGTTGCTGACGAAACGCAAGAGCGTATGAGTAAAGTTACTGGCGGTATGCAATTACCACCAGGTATGAAAATGCCGTTCTAATAAATATGCAACTTTCAGATAGTTTAACACAGCTTATAGAAGCGCTTCGTTGCCAACCGGGTATTGGCCCTAAGTCTGCTCAGCGCATTGCATTTCATTTACTGGAACGCGACCGTAAAGGCGGGACCCAACTTGGTAACGCATTAACCAAAGCCATGTCTGCGGTTGGGCATTGTCAGTCGTGTCGCACCTTTACTGAGCAAGCTCAGTGTGATATTTGCTTAAGCACAAAACGCCAAGACAGTGGCGTGCTCTGCGTTGTTGAGTCGCCTACCGATGTGTTGGCTATAGAGCAAACAGGCCAATATCTTGGTTTGTACTTTGTATTGATGGGGCATTTATCGCCGATTGACGGGATTGGCCCTAAAGAAATTGGCTTAGATATACTTGAACAAAAGCTCTCGCATGGTGCAATTAACGAAGTGATTTTAGCTACCAATCCCACCGTTGAGGGCGAAACCACTGCACATTATATTGCCCAACTTTGCCATAAATATAAAGTTGGCGCTTCGCGTATAGCGCATGGTATCCCTGTGGGTGGCGAACTCGACTTAGTGGATGGCACAACGTTAATGCACGCATTTAGCGGCCGACGAGCGGTTGTGCAGGACTAGCGAGCGGCTGTGCAGGACTAGCATCACTATCTGAAATTGTTTTAAAAGCCTACATAGTAAAATATGTAGGCTTTTTTGTGTTTGCTCTTTTAATACCGTATAACGTGTGTGAGCTTAGCAGTAATCATATTTATTAATAAATGAGTTAAACTTGGCGTTGTTATGTTATAAATTATTGACTAACAACAACTAAATAGCGTGATTGTTGCACGGCACTTGCGCCCTAAAAGGCCACTCAAGTGGGCGAGTTGATATAAGCAAACATCAGTAATTTATCTGATTAGTAAGGAGTACTATGCAAAATAATAAACACGGCAATAAAGACGGTTTGCTCAGCAGTAAGCGTTTTTTACCGCTATTTGTAACGCAGTTTTTGTCGGCTATGAATGATAATGTGTATAAGCAATCTGTGCTTATATTATTGGTGTTTCAAGCTGCAACCCTAGGCGATGGTGCGCTATATTCAAACCTTGCAGCGGGCTTATTTATATTACCGTTCTTTTTGTTTTCTGGGATGGCCGGGCAACTGGCTGAAAAAACAGAAAAATCAAAGCTCATACGGCTTGTTAAATTTTGCGAAAT
Source organism: Pseudoalteromonas sp. S3785 (assembly GCF_005887365.1). Taxonomy (NCBI): domain Bacteria; kingdom Pseudomonadati; phylum Pseudomonadota; class Gammaproteobacteria; order Alteromonadales; family Pseudoalteromonadaceae; genus Pseudoalteromonas; species Pseudoalteromonas sp. S3785. The sequence goes on from NZ_PNCT01000019.1 coordinate 6,689, forward strand.
ACCAATTATGGTTATTGGCGCGGCTTCTATTTTTACGCAATATGTGTGGCTAATGCTTACAACCGTGTTTTTTATGGGGCTGCAAAGTACCTTTTTTGGCCCACTCAAGTATTCTATTTTACCGCAGCACGTTGCACCCAACGAACTAACAAAAGCCAATGGCTTAGTTGAGTCTGCCACGTTTGTAGCCATTTTATTGGGCACTATTTTTGGCACCTATTTTATTACCCAAACAACAGGCCCAACGGTAATCAGCGTCGCGGTATTAGTATTAGCTGTACTTGGCTTTTTAAGTAGCCGGTTTATTCCTATTAGTGAAGCGAACGATGCAAACTTGCGCTTTACCTATAATATTTTTACTTCCACTAAAGATGTATTTAAAGCGCTTAATGCTCAAACAGAATCGGTTGGTAAATCGGTGTTGGGTATAAGCTGGTTTTGGCTAATAGGTGCGGTTATTTTAACGGCATTACCTAATTACGTTAAGCATGTAATGGGTGGCGATGAGCTCGTTGTAACCAGTGCGCTGGTGGTGTTTTCGCTAAGCATTGCTGTGGGGTCTTTGTTGTGTGAAAAGCTCTCACGCTCACGTATTGAGCTGGGAATTGTACCTTTTGGCGCTATTTTAATAACGTTATTTTTGTATTTTTTAAGCCAAGAGCCGGCTATTAGTGAATATATCGCGCCCTCTGAAAATTTATTAACACTAAAGCAAGTGCTCAATACGGGCGATATGATATGGCATTTTGTTTGGATGGCAGGTATTGGTATTGCATCTGGCTTTTATACTGTGCCGCTGTATGCCCTTATTCAGCAGCGTACCGAGGAGGCAAGTCGTTCGCGAGTGATTGCTGCTAATAATGTGCTTAATGCGCTCTTTATGGTTGGCAGTGCCATATTAAGTATTGTAACGCTCTCTGTTTTACAGTGGCATATTTCGTCGTTACTATTACTTTTGGCGGGGCTAAATTTACTTATTTCTATTTATATTTACACTAAGGTGCCGGAGTTCTTCTTGCGCTTTGTTATCTATATTTTAGCCATATGTATGTATCGTGTGCGTACAAAAGGGCATGAAAATATTCCAAGCGAAGGCGCAGCCGTTATTGTGGCTAACCATGTTAGCTTTGTAGATTGGATGTTTATTTTAGCCACTTCGCCTAGGCCTATACGCTTTATGGTGTTTGCGCCCATTTATCATTCAAAAGCATTGCATTGGTTATTTAAAATGGCAAAAGCTATTCCAATTGATAGCGAAAAAGCCAACTCAAAGGCGTTTACCAAAGCATTTGATGAGGTTGCCGCAGCGCTTGAACGCGGTGAGTTAGTTGGTATTTTTCCTGAAGGCAAACTAACAAGCAATGGAGAAATGGACATGTTTAGACGTGGCATTGAGCGCATTATAGCGCGCACACCAGTGCCTGTTGTGCCCGTTCACTTAGGTGGTTTATGGGGCAGCATGTTTAGCCGTAAAGCAAAATGGCAACTACCGCGTCTTAAATGGTCGTTAGTCTCGGTGAGTGTAGGAGAGCCGATTGACGCAGAGCAGGTAAGCGCTAATTATTTACACGAACGAGTTAGTGCTTTAAAAGCCCAGTACGCTAAAAACACACCGTAATTTAACCCCAGCAGCCACATTTATATGTGGCTTTTCATTTATATAAGTGCAAATGCTGCTTTTTTAAATTTTTCCCTTGAAGTTACTCCACCTCACCCCATATTAAGTGCATAACGCAGACACTTTGCTAATTGGAGATACATAAATGACTGCAGCACAAAAAGAAACATTAGGCTTTCAAACAGAAGTAAAACAACTATTAAACTTAATGATTCATTCGTTATATTCGAATAAAGAAATATTTTTACGTGAGCTTGTATCAAATGCATCAGACGCTGCCGATAAGCTACGCTTTTTAGCGCTTTCTAATGGTGACCTTTACCAAGGTGATGCCGATTTACGTGTACGTATTAGCGCAGATAAAGAAGCGAACACAATTACCATTTCTGATAATGGTATTGGTATGACGCGTGAAGAAGTGATTAGCTCTTTAGGCACTATCGCTAAGTCGGGTACTGCTGAGTTTTTCAAAAACTTAACCGGTGACCAAAGCAAAGACTCTCAATTAATTGGTCAATTTGGTGTTGGTTTTTATTCAGCCTTTATTGTGGCTGATGAAGTGACAGTACGCACGCGTAAAGCAGGTGAAACACAAGCGTACGAGTGGCAGTCACAAGGTGAAGGTGAGTACACGTTACAAGAAATTGAAAAAGAAGGTCGTGGTACGGATATTATTTTACACCTGCGTGAAGAAGAAAAAGAATACGCGGATGAATACCGACTGCGTAGCATCGTTACTAAATACTCAGATCACATCTCTACACCTGTACAAATGTATAAAGCAGAAGTGCCTGAGTCTGAAGGCGAAGATGGCGAAAAAATCCCAGCCGTTCCAGGTGAGTGGGAAAGCATTAACCGTGCAACCGCTTTATGGACACGTGATAAGTCAGAGGTTTCTGATGAAGAATACAAAGAGTTTTACAAGCATGTAAGCCATGATTGGGAAGAGCCGCTAAACTGGGCGCACAACAAAGTAGAAGGTAAAACTGAGTACACAAGCTTATTGTACATCCCTAAAAAAGCGCCGTTCGATTTATGGAACCGTGAGCGCCAAAGTGGCTTAAAATTGTATGTTCAACGTGTTTTCATTATGGATGACGCTGAGCAGTTTATGCCAAGTTACCTGCGCTTTGTAAAAGGCTTACTTGATTCAAACGATTTACCGCTAAATGTATCGCGCGAAATTTTACAAGATAACAAAGTAACGCAAGCTATACGCAAAGGGTGTACGTCTCGTATTTTAAAAATGCTAGAGCGCATGGCTAAAAACAAAGCCGAAGACTATCAAACATTTTGGAACGAGTTTGGCCAAGTAATCAAAGAAGGCCCAGCAGAAGATACAGCAAATAAAGAAGCCATTGCTAAATTACTACGCTTCTCATCTACGCATACGGACTCAGAAACACAAGATGTATCGCTTGAGCAATACATTGAGCGCATGAACGATGAGCAAGATAAAATTTACTACGTAGTTGCTGATTCGTTTACTGCGGCTAAAAACTCTCCGCACTTAGAAATCTTCCGCAAAAAAGGCATCGAAGTATTATTACTAAGTGACCGTGTTGATGAGTGGATGATGAGCCACTTAACTGAGTTTAACGAAAAATCGTTCCAGTCAATCACCCGTGGCGACCTTGATTTAGGTAAGCTTGACGACGAAGAAACGAAGAAAGCGCAAGAAGAGTCTGAAAAAGAAGTAGAAGGCTTAATTGAGCGCATTAAAACAGCGCTAGGCGAAGAAGTTAAGGAAGTACGCTTTACGCATCGTTTAACAGATTCTCCTGCCTGTGTTGTGAGTGATGAGAACGACATGAGCTCGCAAATGCAAAAGCTTATGGAGTCAGTAGGCCAACCTGTACCAGAGGCCAAGCCAGTGTTTGAGCTTAACCCTGAGCACCAGTTAGTTAAGCACTTAAACGATGAGCAAGACGAAGATAAGTTTGCACAGTGGTCTCATGTATTACTAGACCAAGCTTTACTTGCTGAACGTGGCACATTAAAAGACCCTACCGGTTTTGTAACACGTTTAAACAAATTAATGCTTGATTTGAATAAGTAAGGCTAACAGGCTCTTTTAAATGCTAAAATAGCTTAAAAGATAACCATAATTATAAAGGAAGCGTATGCTTCCTTTTTTTATGCGATCTAAAGTAGGCAATTAGTATAAGTTGCTTGAGTATCTGCAGCGCTTGTGGAAGAATTCAGGCTTTAAAATAACTATCCATACTAGGGGACAATGATATGCGCATTATTCTTTTGGGCGCGCCAGGTGCTGGTAAAGGTACGCAAGCTCAGTTTTTAATGGACAAATACGGTATTCCACAAATTTCTACCGGTGACATGCTTCGTGCAGCCATTAAAGAAGGTACACCACTTGGTTTAGAAGCTAAAAAAGTAATGGATGCAGGTCAGTTAATTTCTGACGATATCATCATTGGTTTAGTTAAAGAGCGTATTGCTAAACCAGATTGTGAACAAGGCTTTTTACTTGATGGCTTCCCACGTACCATTCCACAAGCAGATGCAATGAAAGAAAATGGCGTTGTGGTTGATCACGTTATTGAGTTTGACGTTGCTGATGAAGTAATTGTTGAGCGTATGGGTGGCCGCCGTGTGCATCCTGGTTCTGGCCGTGTTTATCACGTTGTTTACAACCCACCAAAAGTGGAAGGTAAAGATGATGAAACAGGCGAAGAACTAATTATCCGTGCAGATGACACGGAAGAAACAGTTCGCAAACGTTTAGGTATTTACCATGAGCAAACTATGCCATTGGTTGATTATTACCAAGCTGAAGCAAAAGCGGGCAACACGCAGTACCATAAACTTGATGGTACGCAAGCTGTTGAAACAGTAAGCCAGCAATTAGCAGAGCTTTTAGGTTAATATAATCTAAACACAGCTTAGGTATTAAAAAACCGCCCTCAGGCGGTTTTTTTGTATTTATTAGCTTTTAACAATTTAAAATTAAACCATTTGGTAAAACTTAGTATCTACAACGCTTTTAACTTTTCTATTACTGGGTCGTAGTTTGGCTCGGTTGATAAATTAGACACGAGTTGTTTGTATATCACTGTGTGGCTCTTATCTAAAATAAATACGGCGCGGGTAAGCAGCCCCATATCTTTTATAATTAAGCCATATTTTTGGCCAAAGTCTCGCCATACAGAGTCAGAAAGGGCAGTGACTTTGTCAATATTCTGCGCCTTACAAAAGCGTTTTTGAGCAAAAGGTAAATCGGCGCTAATTGTCAGCATCGCAACAGCAGGGAATTGCGATGCCACTTTTTCGTTGAAATGCTTTGTTTGTAAGCTACAAATACCTGTATCTAAACTTGGTACCACGCTAATCAATACTGCTTGCCCTTTATAATCATCAAGATTTACAGGAGTAAAACCACCATCAACTACTTTAAAATTTGGCGCATTATCACCTACACTCACACCTTTACCTAACAAGGTGACAGGTTTACCCTGAGCAGAGACCTTACCTGCATCAAGCGTGTTTTCGGGGTACTGTGATGCGTGCCCAACTGAGCTTAAAGCAAGCGTGCTTAGTGCAAAAATAAGAGAGCGTACCATAGGTTATTTCCTTTTAAATTAACGCAATAGGTTTGAGTGTATTATACTGAATATCACTAACCAAGCGATTAAATATCACTGTAAAAGTAATAATAAGTTCTGTGATATATAAATTGTAAACTCGAAGAACTTTTATTAACATGTAGTTACAAAGTGTATCTTTAATAAAGTCATAAGGCCTATTGACAACATTGGGTTAAATAATAGAGAGATAGTATGTCAACATCCGTATTAATTTGTGACGACTCAAAATTAGCGAGGCGCCAGCTAGCTCGCTCTTTACCAGATGACTGGGATATTAAAGTAGAGTTTGCTCAAGATGGTGTTGATTGCATCAAAAAACTAAAAATAATCGAGCCCGAAATACTTTTTCTTGATTTAAACATGCCTGAAATGGACGGGTATGAAGTCCTTATGGCCATGAAAGAGCAAGGTCTTAATATCCTAACCGTGGTGGTATCTGGCGATATTCAGCCAAATGCGCACCAACGTGTTTTAGAGTTAGGGGCTATTGATTTTATCCAAAAGCCTTGCTCTGCTGAAAAGCTTGCAGATATTATTGAGCACCACGGTATTAAAGATAAAGCCATGCGCGAAAGACTCGCCCACTCTTTGGGTGAGCAAGTAGACCCAGATGTGCGCGATATATACCAAGAGCTTACAAATGTTGCTATGGGTCAAGCGGGGGATTTGCTTGCACGGCTTTTAAATGTGTTTGTAGAGCTGCCGATTCCGAATGTGAATGTGCTTGAAGTTAATGAGCTAGACATGGCGTTGCAGTCTATTGACAACAACGCAGCTACCTCAGGCGTTTGCCAAGGCTTTATTGGCGGTGGCGTATCTGGCGAGGCGTTGCTTTTACTAAATGACTCAAGCTTTAAAGAAATTGCGTCATTAATGAATTACGATGGTGAGCTTAACGACAAGGTTGAACTTGAGCTGCTTATGGATATTAGTAATATTCTAATAGGCTCAATTTTAACGGGGCTCTCTAAACAGCTTGACATGTCCTTTAGTCAAGGCCACCCCATTGTACTTGGCCAGCATCGCGATGTATCAGAGTTGGTTAAATCGAATAAATCTCGTTGGCAAAGAACTTTAGCAATAGAGATAAGCTACGGCATCGAAAACCACGATATTAACTGTGACCTTATGCTGTTATTTACCGAAGATTCACTGAAGACTTTGAAATACAAAGTTGCTTACCTATTAGAAGACTAAGTTATGGCCGCTGATTTAGAAATGAATGAAATCCATTGGTTAATGGATATGTTTAACACAGTTGATGTGGGCCTAGTTGTACTGGATAGAGACTATAAAGTGTGCGTATGGAATGGCTTTATGGAAAACCATTCAGGGCTATTGCCCAGCGCTGTAAAGGACAAAGATTTATTTGATTTATTTCCCTCAATTGACGAAAAATGGTTTAGAAGTAAGTCAGAGTCTGTATTTGTACTTAAAAACCGCTCGTTTACTATTTGGGAGCAGCAACCTTACATTTTTCGTTTTAAAAATTATCGGCCAATTACTGGTAAAGCGGATTACATGTACCAAAACGCGACTTTTATTCCACTTACCAACACATTGGGCGAAGTAAGCCATATTTGTATTATTATTTACGATGTTACCGATGTGGCAGTAAATAAAAAAGAATTGGAAGATTTAAACAAGCGTTTAGAACAAGTCAGCCAAACTGATAGCCTAACGCAACTGTATAATCGCGGGCATTGGGAAAGCACGCTGCACCAAGAGTTTTTGCGCGTTAAGCGCAGTGGTGGTAGCAGTACACTGTTAATGTTTGATATCGACCATTTTAAAAAAATTAATGATGAGCATGGTCATAGCTGTGGTGATGAGGCGCTTCGCCACCTTTCAGATTTGCTTCGAACGACGCTTCGCGAAACCGACATAGCAGGACGATATGGTGGGGAGGAGTTTGTTGTTACTTTACTTGATACCGACAAACAAGGCGCAGCAACATTCGCCGAGCGCTTAAGAGCACTGATAGAGGCCAACCCTTTTATTTATAAGCATACAAAAATAGAGATGACAGTGAGTGTTGGCTTTGCAGGCAATAGTCCAGAGTTTGCAAAGCATGAACGTTGGATTGAAGCTGCTGATAAAGCGTTGTATTACTCAAAAGAGCATGGTCGTAACAGAGTAACTGATTTTGAGGATATAAAAAATGACGCATAAGCGTCATTTTTATTATGTGCTATTAAAATAATGCTACGTGAGTAATACTTAGCTCTGCGAGCTTGCGCTGTTTTTATGCCCACAAATGCTAATGACTTTTGCTTTTCCACCTTACTTACTCTGAAATATGGCGTGTGTCATCAGCTGGGCATTGGCCAAGCGTAGAGACATCGCCGCTACTTGTCTCTTGCTGTAGTTGCACCTTAAACCCCCATAACCTGTAAAGGTGTTTTAGCACCTCTTTGTGGGAGTCCGCGAGGGGGATATTATTGTGAGGAACATAGCGCAACGTTAAAGAGCGATCGCCCCTAATATCAACATTATACACTTGAATGTTAGGTTCGTGATTGCTCAAATTATACTGCGCTGAAAGCGCTTCGCGTACAGCCCGATAGCCGCTATCGTCATGAATTGCGCCTATTTCAAGATGTGGATTACGGCTATGATCGACAATAGTAAATAACTTAAAGTCACGTATTAGCTTTGGTGATAAAAATTGGCTTATGAAGCTTTCATCTTTAAAATTTTCCATCGCAAAATGCAGAGTGTCAAGCCAATCAGTCCCTGCATACTCAGGAAACCAGCGTCTGTCCTCATCTGTTGGGTTTTCGCAAATACGGCGAATATCTACCATCATATTAAAGCCTAGGGCATAGGGGTTTATACCTGAATAGTAATTGCTGTTATAAGGTGGCTGATAAACCACGTTGGTATGGCTTTGCAAAAACTCCATCATGAATGAGTCGGTTAATTTACCCTCATCATATAAGTGATTTAAAATAGTGTAATGCCAAAAGGTTGCCCACCCTTCGTTCATTACTTGGGTTTGTTTTTGTGGATAAAAATATTGCGATATTTTTCGAACAATACGTATTACTTCTCGCTGCCAAGACTCTAATAGTGGTGCATTTTTCTCGATGAAATATAAGATATTTTCTTGCGGCTCTTGGGGAAAGTGTCTTTCTTGCTTTTTAGCTTCCTGTTGTTGCTTAGGGATAGTACGCCATAGCTCGTTTACTTGTGATTGCATGTAATCTTCACGCTCTTTTTGACGCTTTTGCTCTTCAAAAAGGGATATTTGCTGCGGGCGTTTGTATCTATCTACACCATAATTCATCAATGCGTGACACGAATCAATCAAGTTTTCTACTTGAGTAATGCCATATTTTTCCTCACAACGGCTAATGTAATTTTTAGCAAACACTAAGTAATCTATGATGGAATCGGCGTCAGTCCATGTTTTAAATAAGTAGTTCCCTTTAAAAAATGAATTATGGCCATAACAGGCATGTGCCATAACCAAAGCCTGCATGGGAAGTGTGTTTTCTTCCATTAAATAAGCAATACAGGGATTTGAATTAATAACAATTTCGTAAGCCAGCCCCATTTGGCCACGTTTATAATTTTGTTCTGTTTGGATAAATTTTTTACCATATGACCAATGGCTGTATCCTATTGGCATGCCAACGCTTGAATACGCATCCATCATTTGTTCTGCTGTAATGACTTCGATTTGATTAGGGTAAGTGTCTAATCGGTAATGGGTGGCAACGCGGGCTATTTCAGTTTGGTACTGCTCAAGCAGTTCAAAGGTCCAGTCTGGACCATCACTAATTCGTTCATTATTCATCGTAAACCTCGCTTAGGCTAAGCAGCGCCTTGTTGTTGACGATTTTTTTTAAAGAGCTCCCTAAACATAGGGTAAATATCTTCAACACGTTGTATATGTTGTATAGCAAAGTTGCTATGAGTGTGGGTAATGTTTTGGTATTCGCGCCATAAGCTTTGATGCGCACGCGTGGTAATTTCTATATAAGCAAAGTAACGAACGGCGCTAAGTAACTTATTGCGTAATATTTCTGCGCAGTGGGGGGTATCGTCAGCCCAGTTATCGCCATCGGATGCTTGCGCCGCGTATATGTTCCACTGCTCTGAATCATAACGCTCTTTTATTATATCGTTCATTAATTTAAGGGCACTGGAGACAATAGTGCCTCCCGTTTCCTGAGAATAAAAGAACTCTTGTTCGTCGACCTCTTTAGCTTGTGTATGGTGGCGTATATACACTACCTCAATGTCTTTATAACTACGGGTCAAAAATTGATACAGCAAAATATAAAAACGCTTTGCCATGTCTTTTGTGGCCTGATCCATCGAGCCTGATACATCCATAATACAAAACATAACGGCTTTGCTGGTGGGGTGGGGGCGTTTTTCATAATTACGAAAACGTAAGTCGTAGTTATCGATAAAAGGTACGGATTTTATTTGCTGTTTGAGTTGATCAATTTCCTCTTGCAATAATGCTACGATAGCTTGGTCGCTGGCGGCTTGCTCAAGTTCCATCGCGAGTTGACCTTCAAGCTCTGCTAAGCGCCTTTTTTTACCCGCACTCATGGCGACTCTTCTGGCGAGTGAGCCCTGTAATGAGCGTATTATATCAATATTACTGGGCATACCATCGCTACAAAAACCAGCCCGATGAGTTTTCATTTGTACAAGTTTATCTAGCTGGTTTTCTTGTAAGTTGGGCAGCGCTAAGTCTTCAAAGAGCAAGTCAAGGTATTCATCTTTAGAAATAGAAAACACAAAGTCATCTTGGCCTTCGCCTGAATCACTCGCATTGCCATCGCCTGAACCACCACCTTGGCCGTCTTTGGGGCGCTCAATTTTGTCACCTGTAGAGAATTGATCGTTGCCAGGGTGAATTTGTTCTCTGTCACCCCCTTTACCTTGGTGAAAAATGGGCTCGCTAATATCTCGTTGCGGGATAGATATACTCTCCCCTGAACTAGAGTCGGTAACGCTACGTTTATTAACCGCATCAGATACGGCTTCTTTTATTTGCTTTTTATAGCGCCTAATAAAGCGCTGGCGGTTAAGCGTGCTTTTATTTTTACCATTTAAACGTCTATCTATAAAATGCGCCATACTGTTCCCCCTAAACTACATGAAGGTTACTGCGATTTTCTAACCCGTAAATACCACTCAGAAAGTAAACGCACTTGTTTTTGCGTGTAGCCTTTTTCAACCATGCGGTTAACAAAGTCCTCGTGCTTTTGCTGATCCTCTGCTGAGGTTTTAGTATTAAAGGAGATAACAGGGAGAAGATCCTCAGTGTTTGAGAACATTTTTTTCTCAATAACCGTGCGCAGTTTTTCGTAGCTTGTCCATAGTGGGTTTTTACCATTATTGTGAGCGCGTGCACGTAATACAAAGTTAACTATTTCGTTCCTAAAATCTTTGGGATTAGAAATGCCGGCGGGTTTTTCTATTTTTTCAAGTTCTGCATTTAACGATGCGCGGTCAAATAGTTGTCCTGTATCTGGGTCTCTATATTCTTGATCTTGTATCCAAAAATCAGCATAAATTACATAGCGGTCAAAAATATTTTGCCCATACTCAGAGTACGACTCTAAATAAGCGGTTTGGAGTTCTTTGCCAATAAACTCAACATATTGTGGAATTAAATAGCCTTTTAAAAAGCTTAAATAACGCTCTTCCACTTCAGCACTAAATTGTTCACGCTCTATTTGTTGTTCCAATACATAGAATAAATGCACTGGATTGGCGGCCACTTCAGTGGTATCAAAATTAAATACGCGTGACAAAATTTTAAAAGCAAAACGGGTCGAAAGGCCAGTCATACCCTCATCAACCCCTGCGTAATCACGGTACTCTTGATAAGATTTCGCTTTAGGGTCAGTATCTTTTAGGGTTTCTCCATCGTATACCCGCATTTTTGAATAAATGCTTGAGTTCTCAGGCTCTTTTAAACGAGAAAGCGTAGTAAATTGTGCCAGTGTTTTTAACGTACCTGGTGCACAGGGGGCGCTTGCCAGTTCACTGTGCTGAATGAGTTTGTCGTATATTTTAATTTCCTCGGTAACACGCAAGCAGTAAGGAACTTTTACAATATATACCCTATCTAAAAACGCTTCGTTGTTTTTATTATTTTTAAACGTTTGCCATTCTGACTCATTTGAGTGAGCTAAAATCATGCCGTTAAAGGGCAGGGCGCTAATGCCCTCTGTACCGTTGTAATTCCCCTCTTGCGTTGCGGTAAGGAGTGGATGCAGCACCTTAATAGGTGCTTTAAACATTTCTACAAACTCCATTAAGCCTTGGTTTGCTAAACATAATGAGCCTGAATAAGCGTAAGCGTCTGGATCGTTTTGAGCAAAGTGCTCAAGCTGACGAATATCTACTTTGCCTACCAATGCTGAAATATCTTGATTGTTTTCATCACCAGGCTCGGTTTTGGCTATACCAATTTGATTTAAAATAGAAGGGTAGCGCTTTACAACTCTGAATTGGCTGATGTCACCATTAAATTCTTTTAGTCGTTTTGCAGCCCATGGCGACATAATGGTTTTTAAATAACGGGGCTTAATACCGTATTCTTTTTCAAGCACATTTGCATCTTCTACGGGGTCAAACAAACAAAGCGGGTGGTCGTTTACCGGCGAGCCTTTAATCGAGTATATAGGCACCTGTTGCATTAAGTATTTTAGTTTTTCAGCGATTGAAGATTTACCTCCCCCTACGGGGCCGAGTAAATAAAGGACTTGTTTGCATTCTTCTAGTCCTTGAGCCGCATGTTTTAAATAGGAGACAATTTGCTCTATGGCATCTTCCATGCCGTAAAAGTCTTCAAATGCAGGGTAGCGTGCAACAACTCGATTAGAAAACAAGCGGCTTAAACGTGCGTCGGTTGCAGTATCAACCATTTGTGGTTCACCTATTGCCATAAGTAAGCGCTCGGGTGCGCTGGCATAAGCTGATTTATCATTTTTACAAATTTCTAAAAATTCGCTGATGCTGTATTCTTCTTCTTGTGCTGCTTCGTATCGTGCTTGGTAGTGCTCAAAAATAGTCATAATAACCTCCGAAACCCACTTTAAAAAGGTGCTTACTTTTTAAAGTCTAGTCTCAGTTTGAAATTTTTGTGCAATAAAATTAAAAATTTAAGTGAAAAAAGATCATGTGGCTAATTTATCAATTTAGCACGTATAAAGGCGGCTTAAATTTTTTAAAGGCATAAAAAAAGACGCCGAAGCGCCTTTTTAAAACAGCCTATAGTGGCTAATTAAGCGAAGTTAGCGTTCGCGAATTCCCAGTTAACAAGCGCCCAAAAACCTTTAAGGTAATCTGGACGCACGTTACGGTAATCAATGTAGTATGCGTGTTCCCATAAATCCACAGTTAGGATTGGTGTAACACCTTCGTCTGTAAGCGGCGTTGCTGCGTTAGATGTGTTTACGATATCTAATGAACCGTCAGCTAGTTTAACTAACCATGTCCAGCTAGAGCCAAAGTTGTTAACAGCTTTGTCGTTTAGTGCTTCTTTAAACGCGTCAAATGAGCCCCATTTCGCGTTGATAGCGTCAGCAATTGCACCTGTTGGTTCACCGCCGCCATTTGGAGATAGGCAGTTCCAGTAAAAAGTGTGGTTCCAAATTTGTGCAGCATTGTTAAATACGCCACCTTCAGATGAGCAAACAATCTCTTCTAAAGATTTGTTCTCAAATTCAGTACCTGGAATTAAACCGTTTAATTTAACAACATACGTGTTGTGATGCTTACCGTGGTGATACTCAAGAGTTTCTTTTGAAATGTGAGGCTCAAGTGCATCAATTGCATATGGTAGTGACGGTAGTTCAAATGCCATTTTTTATCTCCATCTTCTTTTGGTTGATAACTCGCTTGGTAGTACGTAATGCCTGATAGAACAGACCACTTACCTATACCAAACGAGAATATAGTGTTACTATAATTGTTGAGTATTTTACTCAAGTTTAAGCAAACAGCAATGCTATTGCTAAAGACTATTTCAATTGCGGCTTTATTTGCCCATTTTAAGTTATATATTTGTGGCCACAATGATTTATTTTCAAGCCCCGGATATATCAAGCTATCGTCATTTTGAGGTTGTAGATGGAAACCATTGATAAAATTAAACAGCAGATTTCTGAAAACCCAATTATCCTTTACATGAAAGGGTCACCTAAATTACCAAATTGTGGTTTTTCTTCACAAGCGTCACAAGCTCTAATGTCATGTGGCGAACCATTTGCCTATGTTGATATTTTACTTAATCCAGATATTCGTGCTGAGCTACCAGCATACGCTAATTGGCCTACCTTCCCACAGCTTTGGGTTGAGGGCGAATTGATAGGTGGTTGCGACATTATTATTGAAATGTTTCAGCGTGGTGAATTACAGCCATTGATCACTGAAACTGCAGCTAAATACAAAGAAGCTGACGCAGAGTAATAGTTACTTTGCTAAACATAATAAAAGCCACGTTTACGTGGCTTTTTAGTGCCTATCTATAACTTTCTTGCGTTTTAATTTATTGATCAGCCTATGATTATAACCAATAATTTGTGCTCAATAGTTAGCAAACTCAGCCCTCATTCCTCGTTTAGATACACCTTAGTAAGCATAAGTAAGCAACAATGCTACTTAATATAAGCGCAAATTTTAATTAAAAAATTGAGTTTTATACCAAGGCGTAATAAGACTTAACCAGCTATGCTGGGCTATACGTATCGCTATCTGCGCTAAAAGATTCTTTTTTAGCACAACCCAATATCGAGTTTTTTGCCTGGCTATCAATACGTTTTTCCAGCCTCAAAATAGAACACTTAATTAAGCGAATTGGTATTAAATAAAAATTCACACCATTTGCACTAAAAACGACACAACAATTCATAACTATACCAATGAACGCTAAAAAAGCGCGATCCTAAACCTTTAATTTATTTAAATTGCATTAAACTATCTAAATGTTAACTAAACCAATAAAGTTTCAATGAATATTTATTCATTAGTCGGGGGCTTTACGTTTACGTAAAGGGTATTTGCTTGCATCCTTTATTTTTACAAAATGTTAAAATTGACACCAGTGTCATGAAAAAATAACGGTTAAATAAGCACTAATTGTTAAAAGTTATGAGTTAAAAAGAAACCTTGCCTTGAAGTGAGAAATATTCAAGAATGTGAATATGTATTCAAAATAATATTGACTCTATTTACTATAGAGGCTAGTTTTGTGCGTCTGTTAGCAAATCGTCGAGCAGTTCATTCACGTTAACAGTGCAGCAAGGGAGGGGTCTATGTTATACGACTCAACATTAGAAAAAGATAATTGTGGCTTTGGCTTAATAGCCCAAGTAAATGGTCAAGCTAGTCATCGGCTTATTCGTACAGCTATTACTGGACTTGATCGCATGCAACACCGCGGTGGTATATCTGCCGATGGTAAAACAGGCGACGGCTGTGGTTTATTACTGCAAAAACCTGACAGTTTTTTTCGTGCCATTGCTAACGAGCATAACTGGCACTTAGGTAAAAATTACGCCGTAGGCATGGTTTTCTTAAATTCAGATCCCGTTTTAGCACAAGCTGCAAAACAGGTTTTATGTGAAGAATTAGAACAAGAAACACTTAAAATACTTGGTTGGCGTGAAGTGCCTACTGACCCTTCAATGCTAGGGCCAATTGCTACACAGCAATTACCTGGTTTTGAACAAATTTTTGTTAGTGCGGCGGAAGGTTGGCGTTCTAAAGATTTAGAGCGACGTTTATATGTAGCACGTCGCCGCGCAGAAAAGCGTTTAGCAGAGGATGAGTCGTTTTATATTGCGAGTTTATCGGGGTTAGTGACTATCTATAAAGGCCTTATGATGCCTGCTGATTTACCTAACTTTTATTTAGACTTAGCTGATATTCGTATGACCAGCGCTATTTGTGTATTCCATCAGCGTTTTTCTACTAATACTCAGCCGCGTTGGCCTTTAGCACAACCATTTAGGTATTTAGCGCATAATGGTGAAATTAATACCATTGAAGGCAACCGCCAATGGGCCCGTGCACGTTCGTATAAGTTTTCATCGCCACTTATTCCTGACTTACAAAGCGCAGCACCGTTTGTAAACGAAACTGGCTCTGACTCATCAAGCCTAGACAATATGCTGGAGCTGTTTTTAGCGGGTGGCATGGATTTATTCCGTGCTATGCGTATGCTTGTGCCACCTGCATGGCAGAAAAATCGTGCTATGGATGATGACTTACGTGCATTTTACGACTTTAACTCTATGCACATGGAGCCGTGGGATGGCCCAGCAGGTATTGTAATGTCTGATGGTCGCTTTGCAGCATGTAACCTTGATAGAAATGGCCTTCGCCCAGCGCGCTATGTTATTACACAAGATGGCTTTATTACACTGGCCTCTGAAGTAGGTATTTGGGATTACACTGCAGATGAAGTGGTCGAAAAAGGCCGTGTAGGGCCAGGCGAGCTTTTAGTAATTGATACTAAATTAGGCAAAATCTGGCACTCAGACGAAATCGATCAAGATTTAAAATCGCGTCACCCTTATAAGTCATGGCTTGAAGAAAATGTTAAACGCCTAACTCCGTTTGAAGAGCTTACCGAACAAGATGCGGGTAATCGCTCATTTGATGACGAAACGCTTGTTAAATACCAAAAAATGTTTGGTTACACTAACGAAGAGCTCGATAGTGTTATTCGCGTAATGGGTGAAAACGGCCAAGAAGCAACAGGCTCAATGGGCGATGACACGCCATTTGCTGTGTTAAGCGAAGGGCATCGTTCTCTGTATGATTACTTCCGTCAAAAGTTTGCGCAAGTAACTAATCCGCCAATCGATCCGCTGCGTGAAAACCACGTAATGTCATTGGCAACGTGTATTGGTAGTGAGCAAAACGTATTTAATGAAACCACAGGCCATGCTAAGCGCCTACAGTTTGATACGCCAATTTTAATGTATGCTGATATGCAGCAGCTACTAAATGCCGATGACGAGCATTACAGCTACTGTAAAATTGATATTACATACACTGCAGAGGAAGGTTTAGAAAAAGCGGTTGCACGTATTTGCGACGCTGCACAAGAAAAAGCAGCTGCCGGCTGTGTAATGCTTATTTTATCTGACCGTAACTTTAGCGAAACCCAATTACCAATTCCTGCTGCAATGGCGGTAGGTGCTGTACAAAAGCGCCTTGTAGATAACAACTTACGTTGTGAGTCGAACATTATTATTGAAACGGGCAGCGTACGCGATGCACACCAATTTGCTGTATTACTTGGGTTTGGTGCAACCGCAATATACCCATACCTTGCATACGAGTCACTGGTTGCGATGAGCGACAGTAAAGTGATTGAAAAATCGTACTGCGAAGTGACGCTTTCGTACCGAAAAGCTATTAATAAAGGCCTTTACAAAATTATGTCTAAAATGGGCATAAGTACGATTGCATCGTACCGTTGTTCAATGCTTTTTGAAGCCGTTGGTTTATCAGATGCCATGATAGAGATGTGTTTTAAAGGTGTTGCAAGCCGTATTAAAGGAGCCTGTTTTAGCGATTTTGATAATGATCAGCAAAAGCTACATAAACTTGCTTTTAGTAAGCGTAAGTTACTCAGCCACGGCGGTTTATTAAAATATGTTCACGGTGGTGAATACCACGCTTACAACCCAGATGTTATTCAAACGCTACAAAAGGCCGTACGTTCAGGCGATTATAAAGACTACTCAGCCTATGCTGATTTAGTTAATAGCCGTCCTATTGCAACGCTGCGCGATATGTTAGCGCTTAAACTACCTGAAAAAGGCATTAGTGTTGACGATGTAGAGCCTGCCGAAAACCTATATAAGCGTTTTGACTCAGCAGCAATGAGTATTGGTGCACTTTCACCAGAGGCGCATGAAGCGCTAGCCATTGCAATGAACCGCCTAGGGGGCTGTTCAAATTCTGGTGAAGGTGGCGAAGACAAACTCCGTTACAACACCGAGAAAAACTCACGAATCAAACAAGTTGCCTCGGGTCGATTTGGTGTAACGCCGCACTACCTTCGTAATGCTGATGTAATTCAAATCAAAGTGGCGCAGGGTGCTAAGCCTGGTGAAGGTGGACAGCTACCGGGTGAAAAAGTAACGCCTTATATTGCTAAACTTCGTTATTCAGTTCCGGGTGTAACACTAATATCACCACCGCCGCACCACGATATTTACTCGATTGAAGATTTAGCTCAGCTAATATTTGATTTAAAACAAGTAAATCCTGAAGCGATGATCTCGGTTAAGTTAGTGTCAGAGCCAGGTGTGGGCACAATTGCTACCGGTGTAGCTAAAGCATATGCTGATTTAATTACAATTTCGGGTTACGACGGTGGCACAGGCGCAAGCCCGCTTACGTCTGTAAAGTATGCAGGTAGCCCTTGGGAGCTTGGCCTTGCAGAAACCCAGCAAGCACTTGTTGAAAATGGCCTTCGTCACCGGATTCGCTTGCAAACAGATGGTGGTTTAAAAACAGGTTTAGATATCATTAAAGCCGCTATTTTAGGTGCTGAGAGCTTTGGCTTTGGTACGGGCCCAATGGTGGCGCTAGGTTGTAAATACCTACGTATTTGTCATTTAAATAACTGTGCGACCGGTGTTGCAACGCAGGATGAAACACTTCGTCAAAAGCATTACCACGGCTTACCAGAAATGGCGATGAACTACTTTAAGTTTATAGCCCAAGAAGCGCGCGAAATTATGGCAAGCTTAGGTGTTGCTAATCTAACTGACTTAATTGGCCGTTTAGATTTACTTGAAGCAATTGAAGGTAAAACAGCGAAGCAAAAGAAAATAGATTTATCGTCTGTGATTGCTCAGCCAAATAACCCAACGGGCGAAACCTTATTTTGTAGTGCGCCAAATAGCTCTCATTATTTAGGTGAACTTAACGAAACGTTACTAGGTAAAGCACAACAAGCAATTGATACTTCTTCGGGTATTTCGCTTGTGAGCCGCATATGCAATACAGACCGTTCAGTTGGCGCAATGCTGTCGGGTTACATCGCCTCAAAGCATGGCAACCAAGGTATGGCTGCAGATCCAGTATCGATTGAGCTACATGGCACTGCAGGACAATCATTTGGTGTTTGGAATGCTGGTGGCCTTGAAATGACCCTTATTGGCGATGCAAACGACTACGTGGGTAAAGGCATGGCTGGTGGTAAGCTTGTTATACGTCCACCACTGGGTTCATCGTTTGAAAGTCATAAAGCGACTATTGCGGGCAACACATGTTTGTACGGTGCTACGGGTGGTAAGTTATTTGCCGCAGGCTGTGCTGGTGAGCGTTTTGCAGTGCGCAACTCTGGCGTGCAAGCCGTTGTTGAAGGCGTAGGTGATAACGGCTGTGAATACATGACTGGCGGCGTTGTATGTGTGCTAGGCAACGTAGGCGTTAACTTTGGTGCGGGTATGACTGGTGGTTTTGCTTATATTTTAGATGAGCGAAGTGACTTTGAAAAACGCATTAATCCAGAGCTTGTAGAAGTAGTAACACTTGATGATTTAAGCTCGCACCAAGAGCATTTGCGCGGCCTTATAGCCGAGCATTTAGAGCTTACAGGTTCATGTCGAGCAGAAACCATTTTAGCTAATTTTGAACTGTATTTACCTATGTTCAAACTAGTTAAACCAAAATCAAGTGATGTAAAAAGTTTACTCGGGCACCGCGCTCGTAGTAGCGCAGAACTTCGTGTTCAAGCGCAATAAGGGGGCAGTATGAGCGAAAATGTATATCAATTTATAGACGTGCAGCGTGTTGATCCACGCAAAAAACCAATCTCGGCGCGTAAAAAATCTTTCGTGGAAATTTACGAACCCTTTTCTGAGAATCAGGTAAATTCACAAGCTGACCGTTGTTTAGATTGTGGTAACCCTTACTGTGAATGGAAATGCCCAGTGCATAACTACATTCCTCAGTGGTTAAAATTAATTAGAACTGGCCGTATTTTAGAAGCGGCTGAGCTTTCTCATCGTACAAACAGTTTGCCAGAGGTATGTGGACGTGTTTGCCCACAAGACAGACTGTGTGAAGGGTCATGTACGCTTGATGAAGAGTTTGGCGCAGTAACAATAGGTAATATTGAAAAATACATTACCGATACCGCATTTAAAATGGGCTGGAAGCCAGACATGTCATACGTGACATGGACGGATAAAAAAGTAGCTATTATTGGTGCGGGCCCGGCTGGTTTAGGGTGTGCTGATATTTTAGTGCGTAACGGTGTAAAACCAGTGGTTTTTGACCGTCATCCTGAAATTGGGGGCTTACTTACTTTTGGTATTCCTTCTTTCAAACTTGAAAAAGAAGTAATGCAAAAACGTCGTGAAATTTTCACCGAAATGGGTGTGGAATTTAAGCTAAACGTTGAAGTGGGTGCAGATATCACCATGGACGAAATTTTAGCTGACTACGACGCGGTATTTTTAGGTGTAGGTACATATCAGAGTATGCGCGCTGGTCTTGAAAACGAAGACGCGCCAGGCGTACACGATGCACTGCCATTTTTAATTGGTAACACAAATCGCGTTATGGGTTACGATGAAAAAAACCAAGCGTGCATTGATATGGCCAATCAAAAGGTTGTGGTACTTGGCGGTGGTGATACCGCGATGGACTGTGTGCGAACTTCTATTCGCCAAAATGCGGCTAAAGTAACGTGTGCTTATCGTCGTGATGAAGAAAATATGCCAGGCTCTAAACGTGAAGTTAAAAACGCTAAAGAAGAAGGTGTAAACTTTACTTTTAATGTACAGCCAACGGGCATTGTACTTGATGATAATGGCCATGTTGCAGGCGTTAAAATGGTTAAAACTCAACTTGGTGAGCCTGATGAAAACGGCCGTAGCCGAGCAGAAGTAGTACCAGGCTCAGAGCACGTACTTGAGGCAGACCAAGTTATTATGGCGTTTGGCTTTAAACCACACAAACTGGACTGGTTAGAAAAGTATGATGTAGAAATTAACCACTGGGGCGGCATTAACGCACCAGAGCAAGGTGAATTTACTCATCAAACAACGAACCCAAAAATATTTGCAGGTGGCGATATAGTGAGAGGCTCTGATTTAGTTGTAACAGCTATTTTTGAAGGCCGTAACGCTGCTGAAGGTATTATGGATTATTTAGAGGTTTAATTACCGCGTTACATTTTTAAATGTAATAAAGGCACGTTAAGGGGCTTAATGCCGATCAACTAAGACATATTTAATGATCCATTGACCGAGCTACTGGTTAATATATAAAGGCTTCTGAATCAATTCAGAAGCCTTTTCTTTTACAACTCACTACCGCAATTTCTCTGCCAATGGGTATGCATTAAACACAGAATGACTAGGGCAGCCCAGTGATTTCCTTTGTCCAGTGTTTATTAAGCAATGTGCAGGACTTGTAGGTGAAGCAACGATAAGACGTAAAAGATTATCTGCCGAGATGGCAGTATAAACCGTCATTTGTATGTCACTTTATCGCGAAGACCCACGCAGGAGTATTGTCAGTAAATTAAGTTTAGCATTGCCCAGTAAAACAAGAGCGAGCTTATCCAAGGTATGTGCTACCTAAACCCAGTAAGTGCCCCAATAAAAACCCCAGATAGCTCTTAACTGATAGGCTCGCTTCTTTAAGTGAAAAAGTATTAAAAAATTGCCATTAACCAATAATTAACGAGTAAATCTTGCTTAAAGTGCTATTTCAGTACAAACTTGCAGCTAACTTCTTTTTTGAATCCTCGGATAATGAGTTTTTAAAGCTCACTTGCAATTAAAAAATAATAATATGAATGCATACTCAGACAACAGAGAAAGAAAGCTAATTGTACGCTTTTTTTCGACTATCGGATTTATAGCTACCTTCGCTATGGCGTGTAATGCATTGTCTAATACTGATGTAATACTTGGTACTATGCTGTTAGTTTCTGCGGGGTTTTATGCGTGGGCTTTTAGCCTTTACCGTGCAGTCGAAAAATCAGCGACGACCATTTTATATAATCTTTACTGTTTAATGCTCTATTTAGTGATCACGGGCGGAGCTGAAGGAACCGGCCCCATTTGGATATTTATTGTATCACCGGTGACTTATTCAATCAGAGGTCTTAAAAAAGGAACTGTTGATATCATTGCTTTTTTATTTGCAGTGATCGCCGGATTTATCATCACAGATAGTTTTAATATTTACGATTACCAACCTGAAGCACTGCCGCTGAGGGTCGTTATCTCCTTTATTATTGTGGCTTTATTAAGCGGTTTTTACGAGCGCTCACGCGAAAAATACAATGAAAAAATAGTTGCGCTAAGTATCAAAAATGAACGCCTCGCCACAATAGATCATTTAACTGATTTACCAAATAGACGTTTTATGATGAAAGAGCTGGCGCAGCTTAAACATCTTCATAAAAAAACTAAACAGCCTTATGTAATTTTGTTAGCTGATGTTGATAACTTCAAAAAAATTAATGACAACTACGGCCACGACTTTGGTGATGAAGCGTTAACTCAACTTGCCAATATTTTAAAAAAGAGTTTGCCAAAGCAAGCTATAGCTTCGCGTTGGGGCGGTGAAGAGTTTTTAATTGCATTACCAAACAGCGACAAAGAGCCGGGGCAGAGTATTGCAGAAAAAATTCATGCAGAATTACAAAAAAATCCAGTGCGTATGAATGGAAACTCGGTGGTATTAACTATAAGTATAGGGCTTGCGCAAAGCCAGTTAACTACAACTATAGCCCAAGACATAAAACTGGCCGACGAGTTGTTATACAAAGCAAAAGAGCAAGGTAAAAATAGAACGTGCTCTTAGCACCTATATTAGTCAGTCCATAGAAAAGCTATCAAGGCTTGGGCGGCTTTTACTTTTTCGCCGCTGCACACTTAAATAGCATATTGCACTGCACAGTATTTGTGCTAGTAAAAGTAACCATTGATGATTAGCCACAATGTTGCCAATAATAAACCACTGCCATACACTCACAGTTACTTGATAAACCAATATAATTTTTAAAAAGCTAAAAAGCTTTTGTTTAAATTCTGCGTGCTTAAATTTACTAAACCCAATAAGCAAAAAGCTCAAAACTACAAGTAGCCACCCAGTAACATGGCAAAAATTTATCAGCATGTTTTGCATTTAAAACGTCTCTCCACTTTTGTAGCAAAAGTATAACTTAGGCGTGTGCCATAATAAGCTCTTTAGCATTTGCCTTAGCGGTTTTACTTATATTGTCGCCACCAAGCAAGCGCGCAATTTCGTTAATGCGTCCGTCTTTATTTAGGCTGAGCATTTGGGTAAAAGTCTCACCTTGTGCAATTTCTTTTGCTACAAAAAACTGCTGGTGCGCACTGCTTGCAACCTGCGGTAGATGAGTTACACAAATAACCTGTGTTGATTTTCCTAGTTGGCGTAGTAACTTCCCTACAGAGGAAGCGGTAGGGCCTGATATTCCAACGTCAACTTCGTCAAAAATAAGCGTTGGCGTTGTCACTTTTTGTGCAATAATCACCTGTATAGCTAAGCTTATACGCGACAACTCACCACCCGAGGCTACTTTAGCTAAAGGCTGTAATGGCTGGCCAGGATTAGTAGAGACCAAAAACGAAACACTATCAAAACCTAGTGCGTTGGGTTGGCGTTCAACTTCTTGGTTAAGCTGAATTTCAAAGACCCCATTTTCCATCGACAGGTTAGCCATGCTGTCACTAATTAGTTGGTTTAAGGTATTAGCATATTTTTGACGGCTTTCGCTTAATTGTTCGCCGGCTTTTTGGTATGCACTGAGCGCATTACTTATTTCATCGTCTAATTGTGCCAAACGTGAACTATTGTTGCTAATTGACTCCAGCTCTTGTGTTAAACCTTGATGAAACTCAACCAGCTCTTGTGGCTTTATGTGATGCTTACGGGCTAAGTCCATTGCGCCACTTAAGCGGGTTTCCACCTCTGTTAATCGGGTGGGGTCTAGGTCGGCTTGCTCTGCATAGTTTCTTACTTCTCTGCTTGCTTCTTCTACTTGAACTGCGGCTTCATCTAATAATGCAGCCACACCAGCTAAACTTTCATCATAATTTGCAAGCTCGGCAAATTGCTGTGCGCTGTGTTGAAGCATAGAGCAGGCATTTTGTTCATCACTTTCGTATAGGTGCTGCAGTTCGCGCTGACACGCTTCTAAAATAGTTTGGCTATTACTTAGTTTGTAGTGTTCGGCTTCTATTTTTTCAAACTCGCCGTCTTGTAAGGCAAATTCGTCTAATTCGGCAACTTGGTATTCGAGTAATTGTTTTTGCGCAGCTTGCTGTAGCTGCTGTTGCTCAAGCTGTTTAAATTCTTTTTGTAGGTTTGCATAGAGCTTATAGCTTTGACTAACCGCTTTTACAAGCTGGTTATGGCCTGCATAGGCGTCAAGCAGCTGCAGCTGGTGTTCAGCTTTTAAAAGGTGCTGATGAGCATGTTGCCCGTGAATAGAAATTAAGTATTGTCCCAGCTCTTTAAGTTGAGCGGCTGTAACAGCGCTGCCATTGATATAGCTTTTACTTCGACCATTTTTACATACAACACGTCTAAGTAGGCATTCGTTGTCGTTACTGGTGAGCATGTGTTGTTCTAAAAATGCTTTGGCAAGAGGGAGAGCAGTTAAATCAAATTGTGCACACACTTCGGCTTTATCTGTACCTGGGCGAACAGCCGACGCTTCAGCGCGTTCGCCAAGGCACAGTGAAAGAGCATCAATGGCAATAGATTTACCCGCGCCGGTTTCACCCGTTATCGCCGTCATGCCGTTATGCCACTCAGTGCTTAAATTACTTACAATTGCAAAATTTTTAATTTCTAAACCAATTAACATACTGTTCATCCATCCAGTGAATTAACTGTTAATTTATACAGTGTTTAGGTTTTTTGCAAATTAATTTTTTACTTTTTAAGAAACACTGGCATTTTGAGAAAGCTGTTCATCAGTATTCGCACTTTCATCAGAAGGGCCTTCTTCAGTATTTTCAAGGGGTTCGCTAGGATTTACAGGTGTGTCAGTTTTAATTTGTAGAATTAATGAAGGTAAAATTTCTTGATAAAACGCTTTATTAAAAAGTATACCTTGTTGCGGTAACTCACTCACAAAGTACTGTATATTGTCTTGCAGAGCTTGTGTATTTTCATTTAGCACTGCTTTTTGAAACTCAATCGAAAGCGTACTTATTAAACTGTCGTTAATATCTTCTAAATGCTGTAGGTTTTCCTCTGTATGAGGTTGAACCACAAAAAAGTTACTCACAATTGCCTGAATTTGCGCTACATATTTAGGTCTTATTATTTTGGCTTCTAATAAATTGTTAAGCTTAGTTTTAAGACGAGTGTTTACGTGGGCAACACGTTCGTTAAATTGTTTTTTTTTGATTTCTAGGGCTTTTTTTCTATTGTTTTCAACCCTAATGTAAGCGCCAAGCAAAGTGATAAGTAATAACAAAGCAAAGATAACAACATAAGTCATTGCTAGATATTCCTAGTTTGATTAATTTTTATTTGTTTTGTATTTTGCGCTAAAGCACTACACATGGCAATAAAATTAGTATAAACGGCTGCCCCAATTAAGTTTAGTACGTAAAACGTTGTAGTAAGAGTAGTTTTTTGGGTGAATTAAGCGCAGTTTTCTATCTGCTTTTTTAATTACGACTTCATCGCCGGGTAAAACGGCAAGCACGACATGGCTGTCGCAACTGACTTGTAAACTGTCGGTGTTATCAAGGCTTAACTTTAAACGTACCTCATTATCTGCATCAACAACTAATGGCCTGCTCGATAATGTATGCGGAAACATAGGTACGAGTGAAATAGCATTAAGCTCAGGCGTTAAAATGGGACCACCACCCGATAAAGAATAAGCTGTAGAGCCTGTTGGGGTTGATACAATTAAACCATCAGAGCGTTGAGAAAACACAAAGTCATTATTGATAAAAGCCTCAAACTCAATCATGTGGGCTACTTTATCGGCATGCAGCACCGCTTCGTTGACGGCTGAATTGGCGCTTTTAAGTTCATTATGACGGTATACTTCTACTTCGAGTAAAAAACGTTTCTCTTCTAAATAGTCGCCACTTAATACTTGCTCAAGGCTGCCTTCAAAGCCTTCGGGGTTTAAATCGGTTAAAAAGCCCAAATTACCCCTGTTAACCCCAATTACAGCGACATCAAAGCGTGCCAACACACGTGCAGCACCAAGCATATTGCCATCACCCCCTACAACAATAGCAAGGTCAGCTTGTTCGCCTAAGCTAACAAGGTCAACTTGATGCGTATCAGGCACATCAGATAATTGCCCGCCGGTGCGCTTTTCTACAATCACTGTAAAGCCAAGAGCCGATAAAAAAGTATGTAAACGTTGTAACGTAGCCGCAGCTTTAGGGTGGTTTGGCTTACCTATAAGGCCAATAATTTTAAACGGTGAGTGCATAATGGCTGCAATAATAGTAATAATATTTTTGTAGAGTAACTCAAAACACAAATGTTTGAAAACATAGATTTAGCTATATGATAATGATTCAATTAAGGCTTTATATTACAAAGCTGCTAAGTAATAGTTATTAGCTTAATATATTAAATTCCACTTTAACTTTGGTATTTACTGTTTAAAAATAGTGCTTGCAGCGTTTTATTGGAATACCTGCAATAGCATATTCACTTAAAGCGTGCTTTAGGCTTGAATTTGTTTTAACTGCCCCGATATCTCTTTCATGCAACAAGATGTAGATAACATGAATATAAACCCTCGAGATCAACAAATTTTTTCAGCAGTGATGAGCCTTTATTGTAATGGTGAAGGATTGCCCGTTCCATCAACAAAAATAGCGAAGCAAAAAGGCATGGCGGTATGCTCTGCCACTGTACGAAATGCTATGGCGCGACTTGAAAAAGTAGGCTTGTTATATTCCCCCCATACATCAGCAGGGCGTGTGCCAACAAACCAAGGGTTTGATTATTGGTTTGATGAGTTTTTTCCGTTAGCTGATATTGCAAATTATTGGCAGCCAGAGCAAACACAGTTAGTTGAGCTTGCGCATGGGCTGAGCCAAAAGTATCAAGTATGTTGCTGCGTTGGCCTACCTCAGGCAAGTTCACAACAAGTATTTAGAGTAGAAGTGCTGGAGTTCGATTCTAACAATTGGTTGGTATTGCTCATAGACAGGGCAGGGCAAAGCCACAATATTTGCATCAACAAACCTGATGACTCATCAGACGCAGTGCGCTATCAATTTGCTACTTGGCTAAACACGGTTTTCAGCCAACAAACTTTAATGGAGGGTTTGTACCGCATGCAAGCCATGGCAAACACCGCACCGCGTAACTGCCATGACTCACTCACACAGTGGACACGTCAACTTAGTCAAAAGTTAGGGTCTGATAACAGCATTGTCGTCGGCGAAAACTATTTATATAAAAAAATCGACTGCGAACAAAGCTTAAATATTGGCGTTTCATTTTTAAATTTTGTCGAAGATAAACTCGCATTTAAAAATGGTGTATCAGTATTAAACACTGAAAACTTACCGTTTACTGACTGCAATGAGCTGATTGTAATTAGTGTTCCGTATTTTCAGGAGCAAGAATATCAAAGCCGTTTTTGCGTAATTTGTCCTAAATCGGCGCAAATTGAACAATTAATCCAAGAATTTAAATTATTAGAGCCATCTAACTCTTGAATCTTTTTATTCAATCCCCATAATTACCGCAGTTGTAAAGAATTGGAGCACGTATTTTATGTCTGAGCAGACACAAAACCCAGAGCAAGAAGTAGAACTAAACGAAGAAGTAGCTCAAATGGAAGCTGATGTTGAGGCTGCAGTAGAAGCCGCAGAGCAGCATGAAGCAGACCAAGAGCAAAGCCCTGAAGCTGAGATTGCAATGTTATATGCAGAGCTTGAAGCTGCAAAACAAACAATTGCAGATCAAAAAGACAGTGTTGTACGCGCCGCCGCAGATGTAGATAATATTCGTCGTCGTGCCGCACAAGACGTAGAAAAAGCACATAAATTTGCACTGGAAAAGTTTGCTAACGAATTACTACCGGTAATCGATAACCTAGAGCGCGCTATTGAGTTTTCTGATAAAGAAAACGAAACCTTAAAGCCAGTGCTTGAAGGTATTGATATGACAGTTAAAAGCTTCAACGATGCAGTTGCAAAGTTTGGCGTTGAAATTGTTAACCCACAAGGTGAGCAGTTTAATCCGGAATTCCATCAGGCTATGTCTATCCAGCCGAGTAACGATGTATCACCAAATACAGTACTTGCAGTAATGCAAAAAGGCTATACTTTAAATGGCCGTTTATTGCGCCCAGCTATGGTTATGGTATCTAAAGAAGCCGACGCTTAATTATTTACTGCTTGTTATAAAAAATGCCTCATGATGAGGCATTTTTTTTGTCTATTTTATAGTGGATTAATTGCACAAGTATAGTCAGTAGCACAGCGCTAAACATTAAGCTCGAAAACGGCACAGCACTTTTAGCATGCATAACTGCCAGAAGAGGACCTACAAGTGCGCCACTGCCAAAGCGCAGCGTACCGATGACAGCTGTAGCGGTGCCGGTGTTTTTTTCAAACTTCATTAATATCAACGAATCAGCATTACTCGCTGTTACCCCTAAGCTCATCATTAATGGCGCAATAGCCACTACAATATAATATAAAGAAAGGTGTAACAAACTAAATGTTAGTAGTGCCAGCCCTGATATAAATCCGCATACAAGCCCTACGTAAAGCATTTTACGAGAACCAAGCCTTGGTACAATTCGCGTATTTAAAAAGTTACCAAACATCAGTGCCATCACGTTAAAGGCAAATAGCACACCAAATAATTGCTCAGATACCTTATATAAATCTAAATATACAAACGGTACTGAGGTTAAAAAACAAAAAAAGCCAAACGAGACAAACATCGAGCTTAAAATATCTGCACGGGCATCTTTATTACTCAGCACAGTTTTATAACTGTCAAAAAACAAGGCTAGGCCTTTTTTTTCATTTTTATGAATGGGGATATCTATTAAATATACTTGAACAAGCGCTAATATTAAAAAGCTATATCCAGCAAGCACTAAGAATATAGTAGACCATACCGAAAACCCTAAAATAAATGACCCAACAGAGGGAGCAACTAAGGGGGCTACCATCATAATCATAGAAACATACGACATGCCTTTAGCGGTGTTTTTTTGATAAATATGCCTAATTATGCCAGGCACAACCACCGTGGCGGCCGCTCCAGTGAATGCTTGCACTGCTCTAAGCACCCAAAAAGTGTGTATTTCACTGCTAAAGGCCAGCGCAAATGAGCTTGCACCAAATAAGGTTAAGCCAATACGGGCTAGTTTTCGCCGTCCGAGTTGATCGGCAACAGGGCCAAAAAATAGCATACCTAACGAGTAGCCAGCCAAATAAATACTTAGCGAAATTTGTACATTTGGCATACTGGTTTGTAAATCGTTCGCTATAACCAACATGGCTGGTAAATACATATCAATAGCTAATGGCGTTATAGCCACAATACTGGCTAACAAAGGTAACAATATTCGGGTATTAAAAGACGAGGCCGAGGCGTCCATGTAATCACTCAACATTCACTAAAAACAGGGCCTACAGTGTAACAGGGCAAAGCAAGGGGATAAACTGAGTTTGACTAGTAAGTTAATTTATTTACATACAATAAAAAGCGAAGCAATAAAGGAGCAAAGATTCTAAACTGGCACTGTATTTGCTATTCTACAGCTAATAAAAAATAAAGACTTGAAGGAAACACCATGAAAAAACTAGCCCTTGCCTTACTCGCAACTGCAGTTTTAGCAGGCTGTAAAACATCGCCTACGGGGCGTACGCAAATAGCACTGTATTCAGATCAACAAATGAGTGAAATGGGCTCGGCCAGCTTTGCTCAGATGAAAGAATCACAGCCAATCAATAAAGATGCAAAAACTAATGCGTATGTAAATTGTATTGCTGATAAGGTTGTGGCTGTTTTACCACAAGAATACGCCTCACAAAATTGGGAAGTTGTTGTATTTGAAGATGAGTCGGCCAATGCTTTTGCACTACCTGGGGGCTATATTGGTGTACATACGGGCTTATTAAAAATAGCCACCAATCAAGATCAGCTTGCAACAGTACTCGGGCACGAAGTGGGCCACGTTATAGCAGAGCATTCAAATGAGCGCGTATCACAAAGCTCAATATTAGATACAGGTATGCAATTAGGAAGCGCTGCACTTGAGATGGGTAACGTGCAATACCGTAACGAAATTATGCAAGGTCTTGGACTCGGCGCACAGTATGGCGTAGTTTTACCGTTTAGCCGCTCGCACGAATCAGAGGCCGATACAATTGGCTTAGATTTAATGGCGCAGGCGGGCTTTAACCCACAAGAGTCGGTAACGCTTTGGCAAAATATGAGCGCAGCGGGCAGTGGTAGCACACCAGAGTTTTTATCAACTCACCCAGCACCGAGCAATCGTATTAAAAATTTACAATCACAAATGAGCGAAGCGCTTAGCGAGCAAAGTACGGCTAAATCGCAGGGTAAAAACCCGCAATGCACGCTGTAAATTAGTTTTTATATAAAAGCCCTGTAAGCAGTTTACTTACAGGGCTTTATTTTATTAAGTATCAAGCTATTACTCATACCAATCCGCGTAAGTAAGTGATCTATTTTGGGGATGGATAAACGTGTTGATAGCAAGGCAAAAAATTCGCTATTTAGTTGTTCTAAATGAGAATTTTTTAACGCAGATAGCGACACGTTTAGCCCCGTAAAATGATTAGATATTATTGCGGATTGGTATTACTTAGTGCTTGTTTAAACACTGCTTTAAAGCGCTCAAAATCTTCTACTTGTGGTAAGTGCCCTAAATTATCAAGTTCAAACAATTGTGCATTAGGAATAAGCGCAGCAGCGTGTTTTCCTAATTTGTCGTAACGCCCCAGCTCGTAATCAATTCCGTCTTTTTTCCAGTTTCGGCCAGGCCCCGTTCTGTCACGTGTGCCAATAATTAATTTAACTGGCACGGATAGGTCTTTAAATTCAGTGATCACAGGTTGAGTAAAAATCATATCGTAGGTTTTTGCGTTAACCCAGGCAATTTGCTCTTTATCTGGGCCTTGTATCTGTCCTGTTATAAAGTCAGTAAGGGCAGAGTAGGCGGCATTCCACTTTCCATCGTAATAATTTTTTTGCTGGTACTTTTTAACACCCTCAGGGGTTTTGTTAAGCTCATTTTTATAAAAGAAGTTGGTGTCTTTGTATTTTACATAGTGTAGATAGTTTTCAAGCCCTATTGGGTTAAGCAAAATCAGTTTAGAGGTTGTATCTGGGTACATTAATGCAAAGCGGCTCGCTAGCATCCCGCCCATAGAGTGGCCAACAACAACCGACTTCTTTAAATTTAGCGAGTCCATTAATGCGCGTGTATGATGAGCTAGCGCCGCAAACGAATATTGATAGTTAGTCGGCTTAGAGGATTTACCAAAGCCAATTTGATCAGGGATCAACACGCCAAAGCCAAGCGATTGTAAGTAACGTGCTGTGGGGCTCCAGTAGTCGGCATTAAAGTTTTTACCGTGCATTAGCGTAACGGTAGGCATATTTTTTTTAGTTGGCTTTAAATGAATATATGCCATTTTAAGAGACTGCTTTTGTGACTCAATATTATAGTAATTTACCTTAAAGTCGTACTGGTAATTAGTTAAAAGGGCATCATAAGCGAGGGAGTGAGAGTGTTCTGTACTGCTGGCAAACGTATTATTCGTTAATGCTAACAATGTAGAAAAACATATAACTTTAAATGGCGACATTTTGTTACTCCTTTAAAAGAAGAGCCATAAGCTCAAAAGAAGTAAGACAATAACCAAGTATTACAGGCTGTTCAATTAAATAGTGTTCAAGGCATAAAAAACGGAGCGCTTTAAAGGGCTCCGTTTGTGTATTTTAAACTTAAAGAGACTACTTAAAATGTCCACTCAACATGTATTTGTGGAACTGACTCAGTGACCTCGGTCCCTAGCTTGTTGTGCCAATATTGTAATTCCATACCCAGTAACAGCGTGTTTTCTTTCATTTCTAGGGCGTGGCCCATATCCCACACTAAAATAGGCTGAGCAAGTATCCATGCTTCTACGTCGTTACCAAATTCATCTTCGCGCTCTGCGATGTATTCAGCGTGTCCTTTAAAGCTAAATTTTTGCGAGCCTAGGGTAAACGGGTATTCAAAGGCAACATCAAACATCCAGCTATTAGTTTCAATAGGAGCGCCGCCTTTTGCTACGCCTTCACTGTCATCAATATAGGCAGTGACAAGTGTTTGAAAAAAGTTGAACCCGGGCACATCCCAGCTTAATTTAACACCCGGTAGGTATTTCATCATTTTGGCATCGCCGGCAACGTTAATTCCGCCAGTTAGGCCTACATCTAATAATGCACCTGCGCCAATTTTTTCACCGCTGATAGCCGATAAGCTTAGCGTTGAATACCATTCGCCGTAAAAGTCACTATCTTGGTAGCCGTCGGTTGTATCGTCTTTGCTGTAATCAATAAAGAAAAAGTTATCACCGTAATCATAGCCCGATGCATGCTGCAGCGAGTAAACAGTCGTATCTGATTCTTGCTTGGTAAATGGGTTTTTTTGATCGCCATTATTAACATGTAATGCGGTACTGCTCCAGTTAGCAGCAAGGGCAGAAGATGATAAAGCGATTGACGTAAGGGTAACGAGGGGGAGTAATTTTTTAAATTTCATAATCTGTATTTAACTATAATTTTAGTGACACGCGAAAGCGCGCATTATAGCACAAGGTCTTGATTTGTAGATTGTTATTTTAACATATGTTGCAGCTTACTTATTAAGCTGCAACATCGGGTTTTGCACAAAGTTTAGGCTTTATTACGACGTAAACAAATAACGGCAATGGCAGTAAAAGCTAAAATAAAGCAGTAGTAAGATGAGGTTGATACTTCCCACGGGCTAATTTTAAACGTAGCACCTAACAGTAATGCTTGCGCACCATAGGGCAGTGAGCCTTGCGTAACACATGCAAAAATATCGAGCAAGCTTGCAGAGCGTTTACCACTTATTTCACCATCATCAGCAAGCTTTTTAGCAATAGGGCCAGCAACAATAATTGACACCGTGTTATTGGCTATACACACGTTACTGGTTAATACCAAGGCTGATATACCAAGCTGATCAGCTACTTTGCGGTGCCACTTGGCAATCACTTTTGTAATGGCTTGAATTTTTTGTGCCAGAAAATCAAGGCCGCCGTTAATACGAATAAATTCAGATAAGCCACCAATGAACATAGAAAGTAAAAATATTTCCTGCATATCGGTAAAGCCTTTGTAAATATCTTTTACAAAGCTTGCACCTTCGTAGCTGCCGGTAAAGCCCATTAGCGCAGCAAATACAATACCGCTAAATAGAACCACAAAGACGTTCATACCGGCTACAGCCAATACTAAAATAAAGGCATAGGGCAGCACTAATAATAAATCAAAATCCTTTGTTTCTACCGCTTGTGGCGCTGGGGTTAAATAAAGCAGCAAAGCAATGGTTAATACTGCCGCAGGAACCGCTATTTTTAAGTTTTCTTTAAACTTGTCTTTCATTTCACAGCCCTGCGTACGTGTTGCAGCAATGGTTGTGTCTGAAATAATAGAAAGGTTATCACCAAACATTGCGCCCGATACTATCGTACCGGCCATTAGCGCAGGGTCGATACCAGTTTTAACCGATACCGCATAAGCAATTGGCCCGATAGCGCCAATGGTACCCATAGATGTACCCATTGCGGTAGAGACAACCGCTGCAATTAAAAATAGACCAGGCAATAACAGCGACGGAGGTATAAGTGACAAGCCAGCATTTACCACTGCATCTACGCCACCGGTTGCACTTGCAACGGCCGAAAATGCACCGGCAAGTAAATAAATTAAACACATGGTAATAATGTTGTTGTGTCCTGCACCTTTAATAAAGGTTTCAACACATTGGTTTACAGTGCCTTTGTTTAAAATAAAGGCAAGCATAATAGCGGGTAAAATTGCAACCGGGGCAGGGAGCTGATAAAAAGCGTAATCGACCCCTTGAGATTGTAAATATAAACCTGAGCCTAAAAAAAGGGCTACAAAAGTAAGAAGGGGAAGCAAAGACAATATTGCTTTGTTTTTATTAAATGTTGGCTGCATTAGTATTCCTCATAACCAGTTAGTATAACCACAGCCAAAACTCCTCTTTTAGCTGAATTTAGTAGATCACGCTTTAGTAAAAAGGTGATGACCACAGCGCCCGCAAGCCAAAGACCAAATCGACGCGAAAGAGAAGTTTAAATGTATAGATGGCTAAAGTAAACTGGTATTGTTATTATTATTTAATTAAAGGCTTACCTGACTATTGCACGACTTTTAGATAATATCTACCGGTGTGCGATTATATGCGACTAATAATTGTTCAATGCAAGTGTAGGTCGGCAAATTAGTCAGGGTACGCAACAACAGATCCAACTAAATCAGATTAAGGCAATAACAATGAATCGAATAGGTGTTTTTGGTGCTAACGGCAGAATGGGCTTAGCCTTATTAGAAGCTGCGACAATTAAAGAGCAAACACAACTTGGTGGTGCGTATGTTCGCAGCAACTCATCGTTATTGGGTATTAATGTAAATCAAGTAAACAGTGCAGCCGACAAAACCATTTGTTTTAGCGACGAGAATAAGGTTGTTGATGTTGATGTACTTATCGACTTTACGTTACCAGCAGGTATGCGCAATCACTTAAAAACAGCGCTCGATAAAAAACTGCCTATGGTTATAGGTACCACAGGTTTAACGAGCGAAGACATGGCATTATTAGGAAATGCTGCTAAACATATTCCTATTGTGTTTGCGCGTAACTACAGCGTTGGCGTTAATGTGCTACTTAACCTAGTGCAAACTGCGGCCACTAAATTTGGTGATGACTTAGATATAGAAGTTTTTGAAGCGCATCATCGTCATAAAATAGATGCACCATCGGGCACGGCATTGGCCATTGGTGAATCTATTGCACAGGCTAAAGGGTGGGATCACGATGAAGTAGCAGTATACGACCGCAGCCAAGTAGAAACCGCAAAATCGCAAAATGAAATTGGCTATTCGGTCTTAAGAGGCGGGGACATAGTAGGTGAACACACTGCCTATTTCGCAACTATGGGCGAAAGGCTTGAATTAACCCACAAAGCAAGCTCGCGAATGACCTTTGCGTTAGGTGCTATAAGGGCTGCGCAGTGGTTACAAAACAAACCGGCAGGACTTTATGATATGCAAGATGTGCTAGATCTGAAGTAGTTTAGTTACTTTTTTAGCTGTTTGGGTCTATTTTTGCCTAAAGCGACTTATTTTTAGTGTTTATCTAAATAACGTTAGACCTAAATAGCATCTTCATGTAGAATGCAGCCAATTTGCCAAAAATTACTAAATGCGTGTTTCCAATTATACCCAAGTGGCTAGTAAAACCAGGGGTTTCAGTGGGAATGAAAAGAGTTTTAGGCAAGAAAAATGATTGAAGGTTTAGCGTTTTATATCGGCATCATTTAAGACTGCGTAAAACAATTTAAGCTCACAAAAAAATCTGGTTCTGACGATCCCTCTGGGTATTGGCGGGGTGTTAAGCATTTGCTTACTCCCGTTTTTTACTGTTAGGAGGTTTAACTTGACTAAATCCGCTCTGTTAGTCCTAGAAGACGGCACAGTGTTTCGCGGTACTGCAATCGGCGCTGACGGCATGTCAGTCGGTGAAGTAGTATTCAATACGTCTATGACTGGTTATCAAGAAATTTTGACTGATCCATCATACGCGGAACAAATCGTAACTTTGACGTACCCACATATCGGCAATACGGGTACCAACAGCGAAGACGAAGAAGCGAATCAAATTTGGGCTAAAGGCCTAGTGATCCGTGATTTGCCACTGCTAGCAAGTAACTTTCGTAACGAGCAATCGTTAGATGATTACTTAAAACAACGTAATATTTTAGGTATTGCGGACATCGACACCAGAAAGCTTACCCGTATTTTGCGCGACAAAGGCGCACAAAACGGCTGTATTATTGCCGGTGACGAGTTAGACGAAAACAAAGCGTTACAAGCCGCGCAAACCTTCCCAGGTTTAAAAGGTATAGATTTAGCAAAAGTTGTCTCAACCAAGGAAAATTTTGAGTGGCGCGAATCAAGCTGGACATTAGGCCAAGGATTTAAAACCCTTAGCAGCGATGATGAAAAGTTTCATGTAGTAGCCTACGACTTCGGTGTTAAACGTAATATTTTACGTATGCTAGTTGATCGCGGTTGTAAATTAACCGTTGTACCAGCGCAAACCTCAGCCGCCGATGTACTTGCTTTAAACCCAGATGGTATCTTCTTATCTAATGGCCCAGGCGACCCAGAACCCTGTACTTACGCTATTGATGCGATTAAAACCTTTTTAGAAACCGACACACCAATCTTTGGTATTTGTTTAGGGCATCAATTATTAGCATTGGCCTCAGGTGCTAAAACAGTAAAAATGAAATTTGGCCACCACGGTGGTAACCACCCAGTAAAAGACTTAGACCGCGATGTAGTAATGATCACCGCACAAAACCACGGTTTTGCTGCCGATGAAGACACACTACCAAGTAACTTACGTGCCACGCACAAATCGTTATTTGATGGAACACTACAAGGTATTCATCGTACTGATAAGCCAGCGTTTAGCTTCCAAGGTCACCCAGAAGCAAGCCCAGGCCCGCACGATGCAGCCCCATTATTTGACCACTTCATCGACCTGATGCAAGCGCGTAATAACTAATTTAACTGGAGTAATAATGCCAAAACGTACCGATTTAAAAAGCATTCTTATCTTAGGCGCAGGCCCAATTGTAATTGGTCAAGCTTGTGAATTTGATTACTCTGGTGCTCAAGCGTGTAAAGCACTTAGAGAAGAAGGCTTTAGAGTTATATTAGTTAACTCAAACCCAGCGACTATCATGACCGACCCTGAAATGGCCGATGCAACGTACATCGAACCTATTCATTGGGAAGTCGTAGAAAAAATTATTGAAAAAGAAAAGCCAGATGCAGTCCTACCAACGATGGGTGGTCAAACGGCACTAAACTGTGCACTTGATTTAGATAAGCACGGCGTACTGGCTAAACATGGCGTTGAGCTAATAGGCGCAACTGCTGATGCAATCGACAAAGCAGAGAACCGTGAACGCTTTGACGTAGCCATGAGAAATATTGGCCTTGAATGCCCGCGTGCAGAAATTGCTCACTCTATGGATGAAGCACACGACACGCTAACCCGAATTGGTTTTCCGTGTATTATTCGTCCTTCTTTCACTATGGGTGGCACCGGGGGCGGTGTGGCTTACAACATGGAAGAATTTAACGAAATCTGTGAGCGCGGCTTAGATTTATCACCAACAAGTGAGTTGCTGATTGATGAATCACTGATTGGCTGGAAAGAATATGAAATGGAAGTTGTTCGTGACAAAAAAGACAACTGTATCATTGTATGTTCTATCGAAAACTTTGACCCAATGGGTGTACACACAGGTGATTCAATCACCGTGGCACCAGCACAAACCTTAACCGACAAAGAATACCAATTAATGCGTAATGCCTCTATGGCAGTACTGCGTGAAATTGGTGTAGAAACCGGTGGTTCAAACGTACAGTTTGGTGTAAATCCAGTTGACGGGCGTATGGTTATCATTGAGATGAATCCACGTGTATCTCGCTCATCTGCTCTTGCATCAAAAGCAACGGGTTTTCCTATTGCAAAAATCGCTGCTAAATTAGCGATTGGCTACACGTTAGATGAACTTCAAAACGACATTACAGGTGGCAAAACACCCGCGTCATTTGAGCCTTCAATCGACTACGTAGTAACAAAAATTCCTCGCTTTAACTTTGAAAAATTTGCCGGCGCGAACGACCGCTTAACAACGCAAATGAAATCAGTGGGCGAAGTAATGGCGATTGGTCGTAACCAGCAAGAATCGTTACACAAAGCATTACGCGGTCTTGAAGTTGGCGCAACGGGCTTTAACCCAATTGTGGCACTTGATGATCCGAAAGCCCGCGAAAAAATCATCCGTGAACTACGCGAGCCAGGCGCTGAGCGTATTTGGTACATTGCCGATGCAATGCGCCACGGTATGAGCGTAGAAGAAGTTTTTGAACTAACCAAAGTTGACCCTTGGTACTTAGTACAAATAGAAGACATTTTAAAAGACGAAGCAAAGATTGCTGAAGGTGGCATGGCCGGCTTAAATGCAGAGTTTTTACGTAAACTTAAACGTAAAGGTTTCGCCGACCCACGTATAGCTGAAATTGCGGGTGTATCTGAAGCAGAAATTCGTAAAAAGCGTCATCAATTAAACATTGTCCCTGTGTACAAGCGTGTTGATACGTGTGCTGCCGAATTTAGCTCAGATACCGCTTACATGTACTCATCGTACGATGAAGAGTGTGAAGCTAATCCGTCAGATAAAGATAAAATCATGGTAATTGGTGGCGGTCCTAACCGTATCGGCCAAGGTATTGAGTTTGACTATTGTTGTGTACACGCAGCCCTTGCGCTACGTGAAGACGGCTATGAAACCATCATGGTTAACTGTAACCCTGAAACGGTTTCTACCGATTACGATACCTCTGACCGTTTATTCTTTGAGCCAATTACACTTGAAGACGTGTTAGAGATTGTACGTGTTGAAAAACCAAAAGGTGTGATCGTTCAGTACGGTGGCCAAACACCGCTTAAACTCGCACGTGAACTGGAAGCGAATGGTGTACCAGTAATTGGTACTTCACCCGATGCGATTGACCGCGCAGAAGACCGTGAGCGTTTCCAACAGTTAGTAGAGCGTCTTGATTTACTTCAGCCAGAAAACGCAACGGTTACATCAACGGAAGAAGCATTACTTAAATCAGTTGAAATTGGCTTCCCATTGGTTGTACGTCCATCGTACGTACTGGGTGGCCGTGCAATGGAAATTGTATACGATGAGCAAGACTTACGTCGATACATGACCGAAGCAGTACAAGCGTCAAATGAAGCGCCAGTACTACTTGATCACTTTTTAGATAACGCGATTGAAGTGGACGTGGATGCAATTTGTGATGGCGAGCAAGTCATTATCGGCGGTATAATGGAGCACATTGAGCAAGCGGGTGTTCACTCGGGTGACTCAGCATGTTCATTACCTGCACACTCTTTATCACAAGAAGTGCAAGATGTTATGCGCAAACAAGTAACCGATATGGCACTTGAGCTTGGCGTAGTGGGCTTAATGAATACACAATTTGCTGTAAAAGATGGCAAAGTGTACTTAATTGAAGTGAATCCACGTGCGGCGCGTACTGTACCGTTTGTATCAAAAGCGACCGGTATTGCACTTGCAAAAGTAGCAGCGCGTTGTATGGCGGGTCAGTCTTTAGCAAGCCAAGGCATTACTAAAGAAGTAATTCCACCGTATTACAGCGTTAAAGAAGTGGTTTTACCATTTGCTAAGTTCCAAGGTGTGGATCCTATCCGTGGCCCAGAGATGCGCTCTACAGGTGAAGTAATGGGTGTTGGCGATACTTTCGCCGAAGCGTTCGCAAAAGCACAATTAGGTGCAAGCAACACTTTACCACGCGGTGGTCGCGCGTTACTATCTGTACGTAACAGCGATAAGTCTCGTGTTGTAGAACTTGCTAAAACCATGATAGACCTAGGTTTTGAAATTGATGCAACAGGTGGCACAGCAGAGGCTTTAAAAGAGGCTGGTATTGAAGTACGCCGTGTAAACAAAGTATATGAAGGCCGCCCGCATATTCTTGATAACATCAAGAATAAAGAGTACAGCTATATCGTAAATACCACCGAAGGTCGCCAAGCGATCGAAGATTCGAAGGTGTTGCGTCGTGGTGCATTGCAAAACAAAACCAACTACACGACAACCTTGAACGCGGCATTTGCTAACTGTACTGCTAACCAAGCGGACGACCGTAGTAAAGTGACGTCAGTTCAAGAGCTACACCAGCGATTGAACTAAGGAAATGTACCAAGGCCATTTGGCCTTGGTGTTAAGTGAGAAAAGTATGCAATCAATTCCGATGACAGTTCGTGGCGCAGAGTTACTGCGCGAAGAGCTTAACGAATTAAAAACAGTTACCCGCCCTAAAATCGTAAATGACATTGCGGTGGCGCGTGAACATGGTGACTTAAAAGAAAACGCTGAATATCACGCTGCGCGTGAGCAACAGGGTTTTTGTGAAGGCCGTATTCAAGAAATTGAAGCTAAGCTTTCAAATGTGCAAATTATTGACGTAACTAAAATGCCTAATACCGGTAAAGTTATTTTTGGTACGACTGTCACTATCGTAAATGTAGAGACAGATGCTGAAGTAACCTACCGTATTGTGGGTGATGACGAAGCGGATATTAAAAATAATTTAATCTCTGTGAATTCACCAATTGCGCGCGGATTAATTGGTAAACAAACAGATGATGCTGTTACCATTAAAACGCCTAAAGGCGACGTTGAGTACGAAATCATTGACGTTGAGTATATTTAATATTTAGCTCACAGTAATGTACAAGCAAAAACCGATGCAATTGCATCGGTTTTTTTATGCCTAAAAACTAGCTAATGCCAACTTATTCTCATAAACCCCATATATAACACCACCCCTCAAAATAGACCGCTGAGTTAAACGGATTGGCATAATTGGATTGCTAAAAAAGCGCGTGCCATTACCCGTTAAAAAAATTTATAAATAAAATGGTGACTGCATTAATGCTAAACACACTCTACGCTTATTCATATTGCATAAAGAGTGTGCGTGTTGATATAGGTACATTCATATAGGTAATGTGTAAATGCATAACGGCTTTTACACAGTGGAATCACTTTATTAAAAGGAACACTCATGGCTAATATACTTTATCCAGCGCCTTTAAAAGTAGGCTCTAAAATTGCTATTTGCTCGCTTTCGTCGGGCTTAAAAGAAAAATACCATGCACGACTAGATAGAGTGATAGACGGTTTGAAGAACCGTGGTTACGAGGTAGTAGAAGGGGAGTTTTTACGCCAAAATAAACCCCGCGATGAATTAGATGCAAAAGCCCATGCCAAGCAATTGATGGGCTTTTTGCTAGACGATGACGTTGCCGCCATTATGCCACCAATGGGTGGAGAGCTTGCAATGGAAATTTTACCACTACTTGATTTTAACGCCATTAAAGAGGCTAAGCCTAAATGGCTGGTGGGGTTTTCTGATGTGAGTACAATTGCCTGTGCACTTACGGCTAAGTGCCAATGGGCAACACTTCATAGTGCCAACTTAATGCAGCTTCATCCAGATGAAACAAATCCCTTTAGCTTACAAATTTTTGAAACCATTACCTACGAATCGGGTAGTAAATTTGAGCAAGGACCCTCTGCTTATTATCAAAAAAATAAACCTAATTACGCACAAAACCCCGATGAGCTGTTAGCACCAAGCGAGCCTACTCAGTGGCAGTGCTTAAATTATACCGATGAGCGCACAATAGAGATGTCTGGGCGCTTATTTGGCGGCTGCCTTGATACGGTAGGGTTATTACTTGATTCACCTTTTTTAGCATTGCACGACTTTAAAAAACACAGTGCGAACGAGGGCCTTATTTTATACCTAGAAAACTCAGAGCTTACCCCTACCACCGTGGCACGCTTTTTACTGTCGCTCAAACTTGCCGGTGTATTTGATGATATTAACGGCCTTATTTTAGGGCGCAGTGAAATAACACAAAGTCATCACGATGCCTTTGATTACCGCCATGCGCTAGATGTGGCATTGGGTGGGTGCTTGTTTCCGGTAATAATAGATGCTGATATTGGCCATGTGCAGCCAAATTTAAACTTAGTTAATGGCGCAAAATGCTCACTTACGGCTGATATAAATCAAGGTAAAGTGCTCAATGCCTCACTAAACACTGAGCTTATTTAACGTTTATTTTTGAATAACATGGTCATACACGCGTATAATGCACAGGCCGTGAACAGATAAGTTCAGGTACATTCTCAGGGCGGGGTGAAATTCCCCACCGGCGGTATGTTTTACTCATGACTTTATGAATAAAATGAGCCCGCGAGCGCTTTATTTAATAATCGTTTTTAATGTATTAAATAAAGGTCAAGCAGATCTGGTGAGAGGCCAGAGCCGACGGTTATAGTCCGGATGAAAGAGAATATAGCTTGTAGCGTATGCAAACACGTGGCCTGTGGCTGCGTGTTTAATACCAATCTGCAATAATACTTAATCATTTTGAGGGGCTAAAAGTGTCGCTATCAACACGTTTTCCCGCCTCAAAATAGATCACTCAATTATGCGGATTGGTATAAGCTGTTTAGTGGTAAAAGTGCGCAATTTAGTTTGTGTGTTTTGCCATGTCTTTCAGTGTCCTGAATCTATTTATTTTTATGTGGAATATAATAATGATTCAGTCTTTACTAAGCCAATTTGGCGAAAGCCACACCCGCGTAGAAAACGCCATTGCTGCTTTGCAGCAAGGCCAAGGGGTACTTGTTGTTGATGATGAGGACCGCGAAAACGAAGGTGATTTTGTTTTTTCTGCCGAGCATTTAACGACCCAACAAATGGCCGAAATGATCCGCGAAGGCAGCGGTATTGTGTGCCTGTGTATGGGTGATGAGCGCATTAAGCAGCTCGATCTACCGCAAATGGTAACTAACAACACCAGCCAAAATAACACAGCCTACACAGTAACCATTGAAGCTAAACACGGTGTTACAACCGGCGTATCGGCAGCCGACAGAGTCACAACGATTAAAGCCGCCACAGCCGATAACGCAAAACCGAGTGATTTATCGCGCCCAGGGCATGTATTTGGCTTAAAAGCACAAACAGGTGGGGTTTTAGTTCGCCGTGGTCACACCGAGGCGTCTGTAGATTTAATGCAGCTGGCTGGTTTAAAACCGTTTGGGGTTATCTGTGAACTCACAAATCCAGATGGCACCATGGCACGCTTACCACAGATAAGCGAGTATGCTAATAAACACAGCATGACCGTGGTATCGATTGAAGACCTAGTGCAGTACATACAAATGCAAGAACTCAAGGTCAGTTAAGGTTTATTAAGCATGACCTAAGTAAAACCCAGCTTTATTGCTGGGCTTTTGCTTTTCAATAAGTGATTAATTACTCGTTTTTATTTGAAAATGTTTCTCGGCTAAGCGGCTTTTTCAAAAATTCTCAGCCTGTAAACTTTGCCTAAATAGTCAGTGCAGCCGCACACAGTTTATTATTTAGGTGAAACGATGAAAATTAACACGCTTTATGGATAGTTATAACCAGTACATTACCAATGCCACTTTTTATTTAATCTTTTTACGTATTTACTCACCATGTTATTCGTGGAATTATTAAGCAAATAAAGCGTACTTTATACATGCTTGTGTAAACAAATTTAGCTCAGGAGAAATTATGTGGGATGAAAGGTATAACACTCAGCAATACGCTTATGGCAAAGAGCCAAACGATTTTTTAGCCCAGCACTATAAGCAATTACCTAAAGGTAATGTAGTGAGCTTAGCCGAAGGTGAGGGGCGAAATGCGGTATTTTTGGCAAAAATGGGCTATCGCGTTACCGCGGTTGATGGCTCAAAAGTAGGGCTTGAAAAAGCGGCAAAGCTTGCCAAAGAGCACAACGTAAACATTGAGCTAGTACACGCCGATTTAGCGAAGTTTGATTTTGGAAAAGAAAAATGGGATGCGGTAGTCTCTATTTATTGCCCTTTACCAAGTGCTGTGCGTTCAGCGGTATATAAGCGCGCTGTTAAAGGTTTAAAGCCTGGTGGGGTGTTTTTACTTGAGGCCTATACGCCTGAGCAAGTAAATTATAATACCGGCGGCGGCCCAAGTGTCGATACTAAAACCTCAAAAAGCGATTTACAAAACGACTTAACCGAGCTTAGCTTTGTACATTTAGAAGAATTAAGGCGAGAAGTGTTTGAAGGCACATACCACACGGGGTTAGCATCGGTACTGCAGGCTATTGCTAAAAAATAAAATGAATATAAAAGCTTAGCGCTCATTAGCGCTAAGCTTTTTTACTCGGTTTTTATAAAACCTTAATAACTTGCTCTTTTGCTAAGCGAGATTTAGGTAACTTAGCGTTATAATCTTCAGTGTCATCGTGATAGCCAAGTACCAGCGCTACATCACAAATATAGCCATCGAGCTCGTCTTCAAACACTTCACCAATAAGCTGTGCATCTACACCTTCCATAGGCGTTGAATCAATACCTAAGCGTGCTGCGGCGTGCATTGTGTTGCCCAGGGCAATGTAAGTTTGCGCTTTGGTCCACATCGCATTGTTGCCTTGCTCATCGGTATTCATATCAACAAAGGCAAACGCGCCAAATGCTTGTTCGCGGTTTTCACTTTGGGTACGGCCATTTTTAATATCT
Organism: Pseudoalteromonas sp. S3785; assembly: GCF_005887365.1. NCBI lineage: Bacteria > Pseudomonadati > Pseudomonadota > Gammaproteobacteria > Alteromonadales > Pseudoalteromonadaceae > Pseudoalteromonas > Pseudoalteromonas sp. S3785. The sequence continues at coordinate 50,452 of NZ_PNCT01000019.1, forward strand.
GCATCAATGACTTGTGCGTAATCATCACGTTTATATTTAGGGTTGTAAGCAAATAAAATAACGTGCGATGCAGTTTTAATATGCGGCTGATTAAATTGAAATTTATTTTCAAACGTAGAGTGCATACGCTCTTTAGCTTCGTCTGATTCAATAACAATAAATTTCCACGGCTGCGAGTTAATAGATGAAGGAGAAAGACGCATAGCTTCGTAAATTACATCTAAGTCATCTTGAGGAATACGCTGGGTTGTATAGCGTTTAGTTGTATAACGTTTTTCTAAATCATTAATAATTGGATGGGTCATGGTTATCTCCGTTAAGTGGCAATTTTAGCCAAGTAGTGTCTATATTGAGCCTTTTTTAAAAAAACAAAGCACAAATTACTATTTAATTGGATTGTTATTAAGTCAATTACGCGTTACGTCATCGAGGGGCTGTAAGTTCTTGCATACTTTATAGTCGAGCTCGGCAATGATCTCATTGGAAAAGCGTAATTTATCTGGGGTGTTTATCTGTGCTTGATTAAACAGCACTTGTTTATCTTCTCGTAGGAGTAAAACAGCTCTATCAACAACGCCTAGTAAGCCCTTTGGTTCTTTAAGCGCTCGTATTGTGTGCTTGTAATGCAAAAATTGTGGCTTCCATAATGGCACTACGCACCAAGTTTGGGTGGCTACTGCGTTTTCAAACGCGCTAAAACAATCACGCTCTGCGCCGGTTAAAAACTCATATCCTGCGCTCGTCAGCCCATATTCTTTCATCATATTAATAGAAAAACGGGTAATACCAGCACCGACATTAATGCCCTGAATTGTTTTTTCCATTTTTATAAGCACATTTGGTTTAAGCAAATCACTAACTTCATGCACTGCACTTTGCGGTACGTAATCTGGTACGCCCCAATGTGCATAAGGCTCATAATGCAAGCCAAGTTCAATGAGTGGTGTAGCTTGCTCAACATCGGCTTTATAAATACCGTGGCTTGAATGCAGCCACGCTGAGGCAAGTAAATCTACTTCACCCGATTTAAGGTTTTTAAAGTTATTTTCATGCGGCGCATAAATACGCTCAACGTTAAAGCCCATATCAGTTAAAACATGGCTCACTAAAGAAGCCGTAACATGGTGAAGCGATAAATCGGTTACGCCCAATTTTAAAATTGGTTTACGCATAGGATCAGCCTTATTTGAATACCAGTAATTAAGTTGAACTAGAGCAAATATGTTTAAAAATTCCGTTGATAAAACCTTTTAACGGGCCAGTACAAAAACTGGCTCCTAGGCACTTTTTTACTGATTAAAACGAAAGCGTGTTAATACGTAGGGTGGTTTTGCATTACCAAAGCCTTGGCTAAATGCAGGGTGTTGATGGAGCTGATCTTGTGTTACATAAACCCAACCATTGCTTAGCGCTAGGCTATCTGGCCATGATAATCGTTTATCTTGAACAATTATTTCGTAGTGGCCTTTAGTGGTTAAGCCAATGGCATTGTTTTCAAGGTCGGTTACTAAAATACCGCCACCTGGCGCGTAGGTCATGCCATCGCTTGGGTTTTTAGGGCCAAACACTTCAATGCTTTTTGCTTTTTCAGCATCTGAATACGTGCTATTAGCGAGCGTTTTTGCCGGAATACGGTAAACGCGTGTGCCTGTAAATGCGCCAAAGTAGACCCACTCATTTTTATCATCAATGGTAATTGGGTTTAAACCAAAGCGAAGGTTTGTCGTTTCACCTTCTGCTGATTTAGAGGCAACGGGAGAGGCTTCGATGACAATGTCACGCTTCTCTGGCATTAGCTTAGCATTGCCTTCAAGTACGCGTGTTGATTCACCCGTTTTTAAATCAACTACTATAAAAGCAGGTTTGGTTGCACCCATAAAGTTACCGAATGACATATCGGCAATGTAAATTTTGTTGTTACGCTCATCAATTACAAAGTCTTGTAAAAATGAGTTAGCAAGTACGGCGTCTTTATTTAATTCAATGGTATTAACTAAGGTATTGGCAACGCTGTCCCAGGCTATAAGTTTTGGGGCTACTTTCTCGTTGCCCATGTCTAAAATCCACACCACACCTTTACTATCGCTATGTACACCAATTACAGCTGCAAGGCCAACTTTGCCAAGCTCAGGGCCGTCTGCCCAATCTACGGTAGGGAAAGGTTGTTGAGCACCATTTGCCATAATTTCAATTACTCGCGTTTTTGGTGCGTCAAGCGGGTGCATGCTTACAATCATTCGCCCTGCAGGTGTTATAGTTATACCTGCACCGCGATATTTATTAAACGTGGTCACCGTTTCAAGGGCGCCAACGTCTGCTGCATAGGCGCCTGAAGCAGCAGTTACTGCTAGTGAAAGTGATGCTATTGCTAGGGTGGTTTTTAATCGTTTCATACATTGATACCCGTTATGCTAAAAAATAGAATAAAGCGATTTAAATAGCCTAAATGGCTTCGCTTGCGTTGAGGTGAATAATAGGTGAGTGTTTTTAATCAATAAACAGGGTAATAATTGAATCTTTATCAAAAAATATTGTTTAATAGCTGGCTGAGCTTTTTATGAATGTATTTTAAAGCGTGCGGTTAATACCTAGTGTCGTATACACATACTTAAAAGCGTTTAATAAATGTATTCTTTCTGAACAGTATTGAGAGTTATTAAACTAACATAGGGTTACTAAAGATTGTCCTAATTTAATAAATAGTGGTTAGTGACTAGGTAGTGGGTACAGTGTAATATTAGCCTTTATATTGATAAATCACGCAATACCTAAGCATTGTCAAATATAAATAGACAATAAATCACTTTTTGATTGCTCAACACGCATGTAAGCAAACCTAAAGCGCTTAATTTTGCCAAAAATAATAATTAAAAGTTGATAACGGATTAATACACAATGCTTTTAGAAGACTTACAGGTAATTTTAAAAGTAGCAGAGTTTAAAAGTATTACTGCTGCCGCATCCAATTTAGATATGCGCACCGCTACAGCAAGTGCTGCTGTTAAAAGGGTAGAGCAGGCTTTAGGCTTTGAACTATTCATACGTACTACTCGTCATTTAAGGCTTTCTGCCGCCGGTGAGCGTTATATTCCGCAGTGCCAACAAGCAGTGACGATGCTTGAACAAGCCAAAAATACACTTAAAAGCGATGACGATATAATTGATGGCGAGCTGCGGATTGCACTTTCTTCTGATTTAGGGCGCAATATTGTGATCCCCTGGCTTGACGAGTTCATGCAAACCCACACTCAGTTAAGCCTTCGCGCCAATATTAGCGACAGTAATATTGATTTTTACCGTGATTCTGTCGACATTGCACTGCGTTATGGTAAACCTAACGATGCCAGCATGTACGGTTTTAAAATTTGCGACGTACCGCGTATTTTATGCGCAGCACAAAGTTACCTTGATACACACGGCACGCCTGCTCATCCACATGATTTAACATCACATAAAGGACTGTTTTATCAACTTCAAGATATAATTAAAGATGTGTGGCTGTTTAGTAATGGCAGCGAAGAGTTTAAAGTAAAGCTCAACGGTGGCCACGCAACTAACGATGGCGATTTAGTAAGGCGTTGGTGTGTGTCGGGCAAGGGGCTGGCGGTTAAATCCTGCTTAGATATGTCTAATGAATTACTTACCGGTAATGTTGTAAGTGTTATGCCAAGTTTTAAACCCACGCCTACAGAGCTTTGGTTGGTGTGCCCAAGTAGGCAGTCAATCACTCCGGCAGTGCGCTTACTTCGCGATGCATTTAGAGAAAAAAGCGCCGGTATTTTAAAAGCCCTTATTGCAAAAGGAATTATTGATAAAAGCGTGCTCGGCTAATGAAAAACTGAAAATGCAAGTTGATGACATTAGAGTGTTTGTACCGTGTAAAAATTATCAGCAATCGTGCGACTTTTATCAGGCACTTGGCTTTAATGTTGAGCCTGCATCAGCTGATTTAAGTATTGCAACATCAGGTGAATGTAGCTTGTTTTTATACCAGTCGTGTTAAGTTATTAGGCATTTATAGCGATAGATAAATAGCGTGATAACAAGGCATAAATATCGACATGTAGTTGTTCTACATAAGAAATTTATAACGCTGTTAGCGCTCTATTTAGCACGCTAGAATGATTAAATATTTAAGTCGATTGGTATTAAACGATACTACAACCAAGAATTTGCTGAAAATTTAATGCTGCAAGTGTGCGTATTAAACATAAACGAAGCCTTTAACACCATTAGCAAATTAACTCACTTTGATATTCGCTATGAAGGGATAAAACAAGAACCGTGGGGTAAAGTGATTTATTTATGGGGACCATCTGGTGAGCTTTTACACATTACAGAGCTCAATTAACTTAAAAAATGCCACCCATTTTAAGCTGGTGGCATTACCTGATTATTAACTTAGTTTTTCATTAAAAAACGCTAAGGTACGCTGCCAAGCAAGTTCTGCTTTTTGCTCATCATAACGCCCAGTAGAGTCGTTATGAAAACCATGATTAGCGCCTTCGTACATGTGCATAATGTACTCAACATTGTTAGCTTTTAAGCTTTTTTCATAATCAGGCCATGTAGCGTTAACGCGTTTATCAAGCTCACCTAATTGGATCATTAAAGGTGCTTTTATATTTTTGTGCAGTGACTCACTGGCAGGTGTGCCATAAAAGGGCACGCCCGCGCTCAGTAAGTCACTCTCAACCGCCGCTAAGTAATTAACAATATAACCACCAAAACAAAAGCCTACAGCTCCCAGTTTGCCGTTACTATTTGAATGATTTTTTAAAAAGTGCGCCCCAGCTACAAAATCGTTTTGGATTTTAGCTCTGTCCATGGTTTTTTGCATTGCACGGCCTTCATCGTCATTACCTGGGTAGCCACCAAGCGGGAAAAGTGCATCGGGGGCAAAGGCAATAAAGCCTTTTTTGGCTAAGCGCCTTGCTACATCTTTAATATATGGGTTTAAACCACGGTTTTCGTGAATAACTAGTACAACCGGCAGTTTACCTTCAATTTTGCTAGGTACTGCTAAGTAACCTTTGCCTTTACCATGCCCGTTTGGCGAATCAAATTCTTCGTAGGTGGCTTTAATATCGTCATCATTAAACGATACTTGCTCTGCAAACGCATAATTAGGCAACAGGGCACTGGTTAGTACGCTCATTGAAAAGCCAAGTGCAGCTAACCCACCTAGTTTTTTCATAAATGTACGTCGGTCCATTAAACCGTGGGCGTATTCGTCATACCAATCAAAGGCTTCTTGGGGGATATGATCTGATTGCGGGGTATTCATGGCTGCTCCTTCCATTATTATTAGTTATGTATTGTTATTTATTACCATAACGTATTAGGGATAAAAAACGAGCAATATTTTTCTCAATTATTAGGACTGTTGCCAAAGTTATCCTGCGTTTTAAAAAATAAGTAATAGAAGTATTGTTAGCAAATAGGTGAATATCATTTTTAAGCTAAAAATAAAAAGCTCGGCGTATTAGGCCGAGCTTTTTTGGTTGGGATGCTACTTAATTTAGCTATTAGCAGGCGCTGGTTGGGCATCTACAAGTGGCGGCTTGCCACGCATTTTACGTACTAATCGCTTAGCGTCTTCTAGTGCTACGTACTGGCAAGGTATAAGTATTAAGGTAATTACCGTGGCAAAAAGCACACCAAAGGCCAGCGATACCGCCATAGGAATAACTATTTTAGCTTGTAAGCTAGTTTCCATAATAATAGGCATTACCCCAATAAAGGTAGTAATAGAGGTAAGCAATATAGCTCTAAAGCGCTTTGCACCGGCTTGCATAACGGCTTGTTTTACGGCCATGCCTTCTGCGCGTGCTTTATTTACAAAATCAACCATAACGAGGGAGTCGTTTACGACTATGCCCGCTACCGCAATAATGCCAAACATAGACAGACCGCTCATGGTCATACCTAATATTACGTGACCAAACATTGCACCTACCACACCAAATGGAATAACCGACATGATAATAAGCGGCTGCGAGTAAGAGCGAAGTGGAATAGCCAATAAAGCAAATATAATCATCAGCGATATAGCAAAGTCGCGTAACTGCTCATCGGCGCTGTCCATCTCTTCTTGTACGCGTCCAGCCACATTACTTTTAACGCCTGGGTAGCTTTTAAGCAGCGAAGGTAAATAGGCATCGCGAATTTCTTGTGCAATGGCAAACGGCTCAACTTGATCAGTATTGACCGCTGCCCACACATTAACGGTACGGTTTGAGTTTTCACGGCGAATACGGTTTACGCCATCAACAAGCTTAACTTCGGCTACTTCGCTTAACGGCACTTCTGCACCAGTTGGCGTAATAATGCGTGCATTTTGAATGTTGCTAATTGAGTTACGCTCGCTTTCTGGGTAGCGTATCATTACTTTAATTTCTTCGCCTTCGCGTAAAATACGCTGTGCTTCTAATCCGTAGTAACTAAAGCTTACTTGCGATGCAACATCGGCAAGTGTAAGTCCCATGCTGTAGGCCAGTGGTTTTAAATCAAGCTGTACTTCGTCTGTAGCACTTTGTAATGAGTCGTTTACATCGCCTACACCTTCCATGCTTTGTAGTTTAGCTTTTAATTTACCGGCTACTTCTTTTAACTCATCGGCATTTTTGCCTTGCAGTCTAAAACTTACGTCGCCGTCATCACGCCCGCCACTAAAAATATTATCTTGAATATTAAGCGTTTTAACACCTGGTAGCGGTGGCATTTGTTCGCGCCAAAGGGTGCTTAATTCAAAGGTATCGATAGGGCGCAAGTGTGGCTCTACTAAAATAGCCATAATGTTTGCCTCTGTACGCCCGCGTAGGCTTACCGATAAATCGCGGATCATGCTTTGTCCGTATTGCTCTTCAAGTTCTTTATCTACTTTGAGTAATACATCTTCAATTTTACGCGCAGTTTCAAGGGTTGCCTGCTCCGAAGAGGCTAGGTTCATTTCAAGCGTAATACGAGGAAAATCATGCGGTATTTTAGGGTTAGGCACAAACTTAACCAACCCGCCTGCAAACATACCTGCACTGACTATTAAAATACATAAAAAGCCAATAATTACGGTATAACGATAATGTATACAATGTCCTATAAAAGGCGTGTAGTAGTTTTGTACAAAGTGTTTTAAACCGTTATCAACTATATTACGCAGTTTGTGTAATGGGTTTTTAGGGTTTGGTTTACGTGGGTTCATGGCTGCAATATGCGCAGGTAATATTAGCTTTGATTCAATTAACGAGAAAATCAAACACAGTATAATAACCACACCAATGGCCTTAGAAAACGCAGCACCTGGGCCTGATGCCATAGCTTGGGGTAAAAACGCTGCAATAGTGGTTAGCACGCCAAATGTAGCGGGCATAGCAACGCGCTTAACACCGCGAATAACGTTATCAAGGCTATGACCATGTTTTTCAATTTCCGCACTGGCAGATTCACCGACGACTATGGCGTCGTCGACCACAATACCAAGTACAATAATGAAGGCAAATAACGACACCATGTTTATGGTTATGTCTAAAAAGCCCACAGGCATAAATAAAAAGGCACCTAAAAAAGACACTGGTAAGCCCATCATTACCCAAAACGCTAAACGCAGCGGTAAAAATAGTGCCAATACAATCATTACTAAAATACCGCCCCATACCATGTTGTCGATCATCATATCGAGTCGACCTTCAAGGTAGTAGGTTAAATCAACAATAGGTGAGAGCTTTACACCTTGTGGAAGTTTTGACTGTTTTTCTGCCATGTAGCCTTTAAGAACTTTAGCTACATCGGTTATATCTTGATCTTTTGAGGCATCTACTTCAAACGATAGTGAGTTTTTACCGTTATATTTAGAGTAAAGCAGGCCTTCTTCAAAGCCATCATTAATTGTTGCTACATCGCCTAAATTAATTTGTGCACCATCGGCAAGCGTTATAAGCGGAAGCTTTGCAAATTCTCCGCCACGGTAGGCCTGCTTTTCAACGCGCATTGAGATATAACCTGTGTCGGAGCGAATTTGTCCTGCCGACATATTAGTAGAAAAGCTTTGCACTGCACTTGATACATCTCTAAATGTTAGGCCATATTCACGCAGTTTATCGGGGCTTATTTCTATGCCTATTTCGTAATCTAGGCCACTGTAAAAATCAACTAAGTTAACGCCAGGTAACGCGAGTAATTCATCTTTTATGTCGTTACCTAGCTCTTTAAGCTGGTAGTAACTCATGTCGCCGTAAAGCGCGAGGATCATGACCTCTTGCTGAAATTTTTCACGTTGAATAACGGGGCGTTCCATCCCCGCAGGAAAGGTATTGATAGAGTCTACTTGCGCTTTAATTTCGTCTAGTGCTTCTTGCAGGTCGTATTTTTCTTCTATTTCTACCCACGCTTGCGCATAACCTCGGTTAGAGTAGGTTATTAAACGTTTTATACCCTCTGTACCTTCAAGGTTTTCTTCAATTTTTATGGTTATGCCTTCTTCAACCTCTTGCGGGGCGGCGCCTGGGTATATCGCTTGAATACTCACCCAGTTACTTTCAAACTGCGGAAATGCCTGTTTACGAATGGTCAGCGCTGTTAAAAGCCCACCAATAAGAATAAAAATCATGATGAGGTTTGCCGCCACTGGGTTACGTGCAAACCATGCAATTAAGCCTTTTTCTGAGGTACTCATGGTGTGTCCTCTTTAAGTGCTAATTGAGTAACATCGCTTTTAGGTTCAATGCCTTCAAGCTTAACCGCCATGCCTTCTGTTGGGTATTCCAGGGCAGAGGTAATAAGTTGTTCGCCACTGCTTAACCCTTGGTCGGCTATGACCATGTCGTTTTGTTCACGTACAATATTAAGCGTTTTAAAGCTCAGGGTGTGATTGTCGTTTAAAATAGCAATTTTGTTATTTTTAACTAAATGGTGCGGCACTATAATGGCGTTATCAAGCGCTCGCCCTTCAATAGTAGCGTTAATGTAAGAGCCAAAACGCAGTGGCTTAGTGTTATCAGCGTACGGGGTAGGTAACTGCGCAACTAGGTAGCTCATACGGCTGGTTTCATCAACAACACCTTCGCTGCGTACAACCTTGGCTTGCCAGGTAGTTTGCTTACCGGCAAATTCTGCATTAAGTGACACCTGTGCGCCAATACCGCCGTTATTTAAGTATTGCAGCTCTTTATCTGCAACCGGTAAACGTACCTCTGCAACCGAGGTGGCGCTTAGCTCACCAAATTTACTGCCAGCACTCACTACAGAGCCTAAGCTAATTGTGCGCTCGTTAATAATGGCATCATAGGGGGCTCTAATGAAGGTGCGTTCTAAGTTACGTTTAGTGCGTTTTACACGCGCTTGAGCAGATTTAAAATTTGCCATTTTTTCGGCAAGTTGTGGTTTACGTAAATAAAGTTCAGATGCAATTGCATCGCCTGAGTCTGATTTGATACGTTCCCATTCAGCTTTAGCAACATGGGCTTGTGCGCGTTCAATCTCAAGTGCTGAACTTGCTTGTGCAAGGCCTGCTTGGGCTTCAATTAAATCGGCTTCGTAATCATTTGGATCAATTCGTGCTAAAATATCGCCTTGCTTAACAAACGCGCCTTCAACAAATTGTTCGGCTACTGAAATAACTTGCCCGCTTACTTGCGCAACAAGTTCAGTACGGTCTTTAGGTTTTACAACGCCGTACGATTTAACATCAAGCGTTATCGCATCAATGTTTACGTTTTGCGCAGCAACAAGTGGGCGAGTGTCTTGCTCTGGTTTTTCTTCTGGTGGCGCTTTCATTGCTGAAAGGCCAATTGCCAGTGCAATTCCGGCAGCTAAAACTGCGACAGGTAATAAAATTTGTTTTTTAGTAGCCACAAGGCATTCCTTCATATATTTGGTGACAAGGCAATAATACGCAATAAAGTGTTTACAAGGCGTTTGAAGATGTAACAAAGCATTACATATGTTTATTATAGATAAATAATGAGCTAGGTAGGGTGTTAATTTAAATACAAAGGCCTGGCTTTTACTAACAGAGGTGTTTATGAAAACAGAGCCTATGGCATGTCGTTTAGGCTGCGGTGCATGCTGCATTGCCCCAAGTATTAGCTCGCCAATCCCGGGAATGCCAAACGGTAAAAAAGCCGGAGAGCGTTGTATACAGCTAGATGAGCGTAATTTATGTAAATTATTTGGCGATGAAAGCCGCCCAAAAGTATGTAGCGATTTTAGTGCCACATTTGATGTGTGTGGGTCAACTAATGCAGAGGCTCTAGCGCTTATAACCGAGCTTGAGCAATTAACCTAGCTCACGATGCTAATACACATATATTTACATTTATCTATTACTGAGTAATTTTTTTAAGTAATTAAAAGCTGTGCTTTTCACGCGAGCAAGCTCAGCGTCTACCGCAAATATGCAAATATGCAAATATGCAAATATGCAAATATGCAGATATACGGTTTTTGTAGACGTGAAGCTTGCTTACGTGACAGGTAAAACCTGCAAAAGCGATTTATTCACAAAGAGGATA
>NZ_PNCT01000186.1:0-374 GCF_005887365.1 Pseudoalteromonas sp. S3785
CCTACGCAACCCCGCCGGGCAACAACATCATCCACAGATGTTGAACCACCAACGGTACCAAGCTACAACACATCGTATTCTGGCACAAAAAGTAAATTAGTCGTAGGCCCATTTGTAAATCGCTCTAGCTGTCAAAACGGCATATTTTCTTCAGGACAAGACCCTTTAGGTAGCCAACCCAAAACGACATTAATGAGCCATTTACAACAAACAAATCGCTTTAGCGTTTTAGATCGCGCCAACATGGCTGCACTGGCAGAAGAAGAAAAGGTAACAGGTACAAAACACGTTCTTAGTGGTGCAAAGTTTGTAGTAACAGCATAAGAAACATAGGTAGGTGGAAAAGCACTTGGCGCTCGCCTGAGATTTGGTTT
>NZ_PNCT01000187.1:0-324 GCF_005887365.1 Pseudoalteromonas sp. S3785
AGATGAAACCCGTAAATTTTATGTTTCATCGGATCAAACGTAGATTTTTCTCGAAGCTAACCTCCCTCATGGATCGGCCGTAATTGGGGGCGCAGGCATGGCTAAAATAGCCGGGTATGCGAATAAGTACTTTTGTTATCTGGGCAAACATGAGTTAGCGCAGTACACGCAAGGTAAAACCATAATTAAGATTACCAAGCTGTTTAATCATTTAAAATCGCAAGGTGACAACCCAATAGAGCTAAAAGCACAAGAGCTAAACGCCCTACTTACCGGTGGCGCAACGCGCTTTGACGGCGACATTAATTTAAAAATGATCCCGCT
>NZ_PNCT01000188.1:0-229 GCF_005887365.1 Pseudoalteromonas sp. S3785
TTTTTTGTATCATATATTAACACAAATACGCAATTTTAATCTATGAAAACCAATTGATATTATTTATCGTCTATCGACTCTCCAGTACCAAGTAGCGTGGCAACCCAGCGCCCTTCATCACTTGCCTCTATGGCTATTTTAACAATCATAGTAAGCGGTACCCATAGAAACAAGCCTACAGTGCCTAATAACCAACCCCAAAATATTAACGAAAAAAACACCACCAAGG
>NZ_PNCT01000189.1:0-266 GCF_005887365.1 Pseudoalteromonas sp. S3785
GTTTAAGCGCGCTTCGGTAGTTTCGTTTTTAAAGGTAGTCCCAATTTAACCGTCTTCAATTTCACAGTGTGAGTAATCAGTGTAGCCAACACGAAGGATAATATTCTCAACCCAGTTATAATCCAGAGCATAACTAATCAGGCCTTTCAAACGATCTTGCTCAAGATGAGCATAAACACCCTCGTATTCTTCCTCTGCGTGCTAGTCGGGTGCTTCTTCGGTTTCACCTTCATGGTCTTGGTCATGTTGCTCATGCACCGGGATCC
>NZ_PNCT01000190.1:0-310 GCF_005887365.1 Pseudoalteromonas sp. S3785
ATGATGGCAAACGCCCGCTTGGCAATCCGTCACGGGCCACACTCGTGGACGCGCTCAAGGAATTGGAAGGGGCGGCGGCGTAATGTCGGTCCTCTCGGCAGCGCAGCAGGCAATCATGACGCTGGTCGGGCGCAAGCCCGCAGCCGTCGTATCCAGCACGGACGTAATCTGTGTAGAGATGACCGCGCTTGCGCAGACTGCCGCCGTAGAGATCGCCAAGTCGCACGATTGGCAGGCGCTAAGCCAGTTCTACACCATCACAGCGCAAGGGACGGAGGCAGCATATCCGTTTCCATCCGCATACGCCCGC
>NZ_PNCT01000191.1:0-270 GCF_005887365.1 Pseudoalteromonas sp. S3785
TTCGTGTAATAACATAGTAGTCACCAGAGTCTAAAATGTTATAAGCGACAAAAGGGCGCACATAGTTGTCAAATCGGTACGAAATAAACGTTTCTAAACCAATAGAGTCCTTAATTAAGCGCCCTAGGTTATCCGTATAGTGGTTTTGACTTTTATTAATGTTAGCAGCAACGTTTAAACCTGGCTTTACAAAGCTGCCCCCCAAAACCCCGCCACCAAAAAATAAATCTTCAACGGTTTGAGTAGTGCCCTCGCCATAGGTAACAGCAA
>NZ_PNCT01000192.1:0-424 GCF_005887365.1 Pseudoalteromonas sp. S3785
AGAAAATATCATTTTGTAAATAATCATTAAGTTCATGCGTATATGCTATTTTATTCATGTAACATAACTAGGCGTGCAGAAGTTGTGCGTGTTAAAATCAAATTTTTATAAGGCCAAAATAGAGGTGGCAATTGCACACTGCTGACTACCAAAATGTTCTAGAGGAAATAGCTCTCTAATTTCTCCCTTTGTTATGACTAGGTAAGGTTGCAGATTACATTCCTGAACTTCCGGAGATTTCAAGCGAGCAGTTTTCTATTGCTAATTATACCACTGATGGTGAAACCATTTGTGCGGGGGAATGCAGCAAACGTTTCACTATTCAGTCAGTTTCTAAAGTGATGAGGCTTACAATGGACCTGCAGCGCTATGGGGATGAGCTATGGCACCGGGTTCGCAAAGCGGCCTCTGGATCCGCGTTGTC
>NZ_PNCT01000193.1:0-275 GCF_005887365.1 Pseudoalteromonas sp. S3785
GTAACTCCACGTAGCTGATAAGCCTTCGCCGTGGCTGGATTTTGGTTCAATCGCGGTGGTGTCATCTTCATCTACTTTAAAATAGTCATACCTTAGCGATACCCTATGCTTACCCGCCTTATGGCTTAGCATTAAATAATCGCTGTAAAAACGGATATAAATAAGCTTATTAGCGCCCATATCATTTATACCAACGAGTAGCTGGGCAATAAAACGGGTTTTTCCAGTCAAATAATATAACCACGCTAAGCTGCTAAATGCCATTATGCAGAGCG
>NZ_PNCT01000194.1:0-252 GCF_005887365.1 Pseudoalteromonas sp. S3785
CGACGTTTCGCTGGTGTGATTTAAAAAGTGGATGTCGTAAACATTAATTAAGAATTGGGCCGTTGCTGAATGAGGAGCAGGTGTACGTGCCATTGCTAATGAACCTACTTTATTAGATAGGGCATTATTTGCTTCGTTTTGAATTGGGTCGTTAACGTCTTTTTGTTCAATACCCGGTCCACCTCCACCGCCTTGCACCATCAAGCCGTGAATTACACGGGGAAAAGTAGTGCCGTTGTAAATACGTGAGTT
>NZ_PNCT01000002.1:0-62872 GCF_005887365.1 Pseudoalteromonas sp. S3785
GTTAAAAAATTCTCATTTAGAGCAACTAAATAGCGAATTTTTTGCCTAGCTATCACTACGTTATCCTAACCTCAAAATAGATCACACAATTAAGCGGATTGGTATAAAATAAAAAAACTAACTTGCTTAAAAACCTTAAAAAGTATATTGGTTGTAGCCAATAGCTTCCTAAATCATTACACGGGAAATGAAGGTATTACGTACTTAGCAAGGCTAAATACAGTAGCAAGTTAGCGTAAATTCTTAGAGCCTTAATAATATCGTCATTAAGGTGTAATAAATAGGACAATTGTCCGAAGAGCATATTGATGTTTCAATACCATTTTTCTAGTTATCTTGTTGAACAACTACTCACTTTTGCAGGGAGTAGTTACCAACAATCAAAAAAAGAAGTGCTGATCCACCAAGATCAACCACTGAGTAAGCTTGTGTTGGTGCGCAGCGGAACTATTTCATTTAGTTATGATGTAGGTAACGGACGCCGCCTATTATTAGGCCAATTAGATTGCAATAATACGCTAATTGGTGAAATAGAAGCGCTTAACAATAATCCCTGTATTTATACAGTGACCTGTTTTAGTGATGTAACTTATAACTTAATAGAGCTTCGTCACTGGCGAGCTTTACTACTCGAAAAGCCAGAGCTTAGCTTGTATACAGCGCAAACTATTGCAGCAAAGTTCCAAGAAAACCAAAAAGTTAATTTAGATAAGCTACTACTACCTTTAAGCTACAACATTGCTAAAGACTGCTTATTACGAGCTGAGAACAATAATCCTACGCTACTGCGCGCATACCCAACCGTTAACGCTGAAGCAGAGCGTTTTGCAACCACTGAGCGAGCTTATCGCCGCGTAGTTACCGAGCTTGTTGAAAAAGGCTTAGTACAACGCAGCTCTCACGGGTTAAAAGCGGTCGATACGCAAAGCTTGAGTGATTATGTAGACAGTTTTGCGCAGCTGTAAAACACGCAACCTTTTAAAAATCATACACAAAAAAAGGCCCTAAGGGCCTTTTTTGTAGTATTAATTAGTTAAGCGTTAACCCTGGCCGAAAATACTTACATCAGCGTAGTTTAATTCGCCACTTAACCCTGTCGCGATTACTTATCTAATAAAATATCTTGGATGTTCACTAAATCAGATTTACCTTCAATGATTTCATCTGGCGTTAAACCCGATAACTCATGCGGGAACACTAACCACTCTTCTGATTCATGAATAAAGTAATCTGGCACCATGTCTACTTTTGAGTTTTTAGGCTTATAGTAAGGGCATGCCACGCGAATATCACGAGGTAGATTTAAACGCATAAGCTCAGAAAGCTTTTCTTTTAACGCAAAAATACTGCGCCCAGAATCAAACACATCATCAACAATAAGCAGTGAGTCACCTGCATTTGCGTTTTCTACAATGTAATGTAAACCGTGTACTTTTATTTCTTTAGATTGCTTGCCAATACCGTAATAAGACGACGTACGCACCGCAATGTGGTCAGTCTCAATGCCTTTATAATCGTAGTATTCTTGCACAGCAATACCAATAGGTGCACCACCTCGCCAAATACCAATAATAAAGTCTGGACGAAAGCCATCTTTATAAACTTGTGCCGCTACGCGGAATGAATCTTCAAGTAGCTGTTGAGCTGTGATGTAGCACTTATCTGACATAGTTTAGAACCCCAGTGGTGAGTATAACATTTGAGTGTAGGCGCTTTAGCCAATAATTAAACACCCAAACAGGTATTGGCGAAGGATTTTACCGTAAATAAAAATAAATTGCTTGCCTGCAAATAGCAAAATAGGCACCAATGGGTGCCTATTTTATGTATTAAACGCTTAGTTACGTACTATTAAGCTTTTTCTAACAATGTACGAGCTACTGTACGCATTCCTTGCGTTGTTGCACCGGCTGCCCATTGACTAGTGCTACCCATATTAAATGCAGCAGCTAAATCTATGTGTACCCAACCTTTACCATCGTTTGGTACAAAACGAGATAAAAAGCCTGCAGCATTTGAAGCGCCGCCGTAACCACCGCCTTTTTGAGCGCGGCTATTTGCCGTATCAGCGTAAGGAGATGGGCAGTTTTGCTGGTGCCATTTTTCAAGTGGTAGTGGCCATGCGGCTTCCATTTCTTGCGAGGCAAAGTCTTCTACTTCGCGAGCCAGCTCTTTATCAAGGGCAAATAAAGCATTGTACTCCTGACCTACAGCCACTAATGCAGCACCGGTTAGTGTTGCCGCATCAATAATAAGCTCTGCGCCAGTTTCGCCTGCAGCCATGAGGCCATCGGCAAGTACTAAGCGCCCTTCTGCATCGGTGTTTACAATTTCTACCGTAGTACCATTTTTATAGGTTAAAATATCACCTAGTTTGTAAGCATGGCCCGAAATTAAGTTCTCGGCACAGCATAAAAACAGCTTAATACGTTTTTCTATGCCGCGGTTAATGGCAAGCGCTAAACCCGCTGTTACGGTCGCCGCTCCGCCCATGTCGCACTTCATGCCCAGCATACCTTCGCTAGATTTAATTGAGTAACCGCCAGAGTCAAACGTGATACCTTTACCTACAAGCGCTGCACTTACCGGCGCGTTTTCATCGCCCGTTGGGTTGTAATCAAGCTCAAGTAAAACGGGTGGACGCTCAGAACCACGGCCCACTGCATGAATACCAATCCATTGCTGCTCTAATAACGCATCACCTTTAATAATTTGGTAACTTACGTGCTCAGGCGCTAACGATTGTATAAATTCTGCGGCTTTTTCGGCAAGGCTCTCAGGGTAAATGTCATCGGCAGTGCCGTTAACCATTTCTCTTGCCCACGTAGCAGAGGCTTTTAAATGCGCAAGCTCGTTTAGATCTGATTGTGCGTTATCAACAAACTTAACCCCGTCTAGTGATTTAGGTGTTACAAAGCCTTGATAAAAAGCCCATTGGCTTTCAGTGCACCAAGTATCGCCCGCAAGCTCAACCTGTTTAACACCTTGATTTGCGATTGTTCGCGCTGCTTTTTGAACATTTTTTAATGTTTCTTGTTCAGATAAATGAACCGTGGCACCTTGCTCATTAAAAGATAATGTCGCGTTTTCGCCCCAATGGCTTGGTGCTGCTTGTTCGCTCAGTTGAACAACAAATTTTTCACTCATGTTAGAATACCCTTACACTTAAATGTTCCACCGAGTTTACTATAGTGAGTACAAGTTCCCAACAGCTTGAGATAAATAACATAAACCAGCGTGCTAGCCGCGTTTAGCATTGGAATTTAAATGAAATACACCCCCGTTTTACAGCCCGCCACGTTATTAAAACGCTATAAACGCTTTTTAGCCGACCTAGCACTTAACGATGGAACTGAATTTACCGCCCACTGCGCCAACACCGGTAAAATGACAGGTTGCGCAGAGCCTGGCTTTAATGCGTTTTATTCAACCAGCGATAACAGTAAACGAAAATACCCGCATTCATTAGAGCTTACTCAAAACACCCTCTCACAGTTAATATGTGTTAATACCGCCGTGGCAAATAAAGTGGTTGAAGAGGCTATCAACGACCAAGTTATTACAGAGCTCAACGGCTATGAGCAGCTACAAAGTGAAGTAAAATACGGCAGCGAAAATAGCCGTATCGACTTTTTACTTACCAGTGACAATAAACCCGCTTGCTATGTAGAGGTAAAGTCAGTCACTTTGCTAAGCGAAACCGCTCCCCACAGTGGACAAGGCTACTTCCCCGATGCACAAACCGTGCGTGGGCAAAAGCACATTCGCGAATTAATAGAAATGATCGAACAAGGCCACCGAGCAGTATTATTGTTCGCTGTTTTACACCAAGGTATCAATACCGTGAGTGCCGCAAGCCATATAGATAAAAAATACAGCGATTTACTAAACCAGGCGATTAAAAAAGGCGTGGAGGTATACGCTTACAAGGCATCTATTTCGCCAAGTGAAGTAACGCTCAGTGAGAAAGTAGCCTTTAAATAAAAAATTAACTTGCTTTTAAACTTTATGCCCATATAACTAGGCAAGTTTAAATACCGAAATAACGATTAATAAAGCATCAAAATTAAAATATGAGCCTTTTTAGTCAACACACTGGTTGAAGCTAATTCGATTAATTAAAAAATAAATTTGCCTAGGGTATAAGATTCTGCTATTTATACCGCCGGCTAATGCTGAGGCATTAAATTAAGGATTTAGGAGAGAGTTATGCCAGACCAACAAAGACATGGTTTATTGGCTCAAGCCGGTTTAGAACCATACCAAGAAAAGCCGGGCGAAGAGTATATGAATGAAGCACAACGTGCTCATTTTAAAGCGATTTTAGAAGCGTGGCGTAACGACTTACGTAATGAAGTTGACCGCACAAAATCGCATATGCAAGACGAAGCTGCCAACTTTCCTGATCCAGTTGACCGCGCTGCGCAAGAAGAAGAGTTCTCTTTAGAGCTTCGTACTCGCGACCGCGAACGTAAACTGATCAAAAAAATTGAAAAAACAATTATCTTAATTAAAGAAGATGATTTTGGCTTTTGTGAGTCATGCGGAATCGAGATTGGTATTCGTCGTTTAGAGGCGCGCCCAACTGCAGATTTATGCGTAGACTGTAAAACCCTTGCAGAAATAAAAGAAAAACAAGCTGGACGCGGTTAATTAAAATTAGTTAACTATGCCTCCTACAGCCGTTACCACGCCAAAGCGTGACTATCGCGGTCGATTTGCACCGTCTCCTTCTGGGCCACTTCATTTTGGCTCACTTGTGGCGGCTGTGGGCAGCTACCTTGATGCTAAAGTAAATCAGGGTAAATGGTTAGTCCGCATTGAAGATATAGATACCACTCGTGTGGTGAAAAATGCCGACGCAGATATTCTAAATACCTTACAAGCCTACGGCCTATATTGGGACGAAACCGTTGTTTATCAAACACAGCGACTATCCCTTTATCAAGAGATAACAAACTCACTGATACAACAACACTGTGTATATGGTTGTCGCTGCTCTCGCAAACAAATAAAAGCTATAGGTGGCATTTACCAAGGTCACTGCAAAGCGCTTAACTTATCAACAGTTCAAGGCGCTCTTCGCCTTAGCCAACAGCACCCAACATGCCATTTTAACGATTTAATTCAAGGGAGCATTACTGTTAATAGTGCCTTAGCCCATGAAGATTACATAATAAAGCGCAGTGACGGATTATTTGCTTATCAGCTAGTGGTGGTTATTGACGACATTGAGCAAGGTATTAACCGTGTAGTGCGTGGCGCCGATTTAATCGAGCCCACAGCACGACAAATCAGTTTATTTAAACAGCTTAATGCACCCATTCCCCAATACGCGCATTTACCCCTTGCGGTAGCCGAGCCTGGCTTTAAACTCTCTAAACAAAATTACGCGCCCGCTATTAGCACAGACAACCCAAAGCCTGCGCTGATTGATGCATTTGAATTTTTAAATTTACCTGTGCATAGCCAATTGCACGATTTGTCTGTAGAGCAATTAATTGCATGGGCTATCAACGAATTTAGCTTAACTGCAGTGCCCAACATACCCGAAATTCAAATTTCGCAAGGTCAGCACCCAAACAGCACTAAATTTACACATTTAAGCAAATAAAAATCTTAAAAACGGCTTAATTTCAGTCCATCAACTTAATTTTTATACCGCGCTGGTATATGATAGCCGCCTAAATAGAGGCTATTTACAATACATTAAAAGCACCGCACTATAATACCTAATTTAGGTGCTTTTTTATTGCGATGACCAGCCAATCATCATTTCTGTAGGAGACAGATTATTATTTCCAAGCTTTTTCAATTTTGCAGGCAAATAATCGGCCCAAATGCCGATGTGCAAAGCACTCAAACAAGTGATGAGCCGGTTGTTATAACACGCGGTGAACATGGTATTTCACGTAAACAATTTAGCCCAAATGCAATCAAAGTACTTTACCGTTTAAAAGACGGTGGTTACGACGCTTACCTTGTAGGTGGTTGTATTCGCGATATATTGTTAGGTCAACAACCTAAAGACTTTGACGTAGTTACCAATGCCACCCCAGAGCAGGTTAAAAAACTATTTAGAAACTGTCGCCTTATTGGCCGCCGCTTTCGCTTAGCACATATTGTTTTTGGTCGCGAGATTATAGAAGTAGCTACCATGCGCGGGCACCACGAAGCGCAAGAAGACAAAAACCAAATTAGCCAATCAAGCGAACATGGACAGTTATTGCGTGATAACGTATTTGGTAGCATTGAGGAAGACGCCGAGCGCCGAGATTTTTCTATTAACGCACTGTATTACTCGATTAACGATTTTTGTATATACGATTACGCCAATGGCTTAGCGGCCATTCAAGCAAAACAAATTGAGTTAATTGGCGACCCCGAAACACGCTATCGCGAAGACCCTGTTCGTATGCTGCGTGCGGTACGCTTTGCAACCAAGCTTGATATGAGCATAGCGCCAAAAAGCGAAAAGCCAATTACCGCGCTTGCCAGCCTACTTGACAATATTCCGCCAGCGCGTTTATTCGAAGAAGTTTTAAAGCTGTTTTTAAACGGTAAAGCCGAAGCTAACTATTTAATGTTACGCCAATACGGCTTGTTTAAGTCGTTATTTCCGGTGCTTGATAAAATTTTAGATAAAAACCCCGACGGTTTAGAAGCCGCGTTTATTCAACAAATGTTTCAAAACACTGATAAACGCATTAATGCTGATAAAAAAGTTACCCCTGCGTTTATATTTGCAGCTTTACTTTGGTTTCCGCTGCTTGAGCGCACAACTAAAATTAAACAACAAGAACAGCTGTCTTACTTTGACGCCTTTGCGCAAGCCATGAATAAAGTACTGAGCGAAAATGCCCAACATATAGCAGTACCAAAACGCTTTACATTAGGCGCTCGCGACATTTGGCATATACAGCAGCGTTTAGATAAACGTGCCGGCCAACGTGCTTACAGACTTACCCAGCAACCACGCTTTAAAGCCGCTTACGACTTTTTATTATTACGCGTTGATGCCGGTGAGCAACAATATAGTGAGCTTGCTCAGTGGTGGACCCAGTACTTAAGCCAAGATATAAACGGCCAAAAAGACATGGTCAAAAATCTAGGTCATCAAGGTGGGCCAAAACCACGTAAGCGCTCACGCCGCCGCACCACTAAAAAGCCGTCTGAGTAATTGTATGCAGTGTGTATATTTGGGTCTAGGTGCCAACCTAAACTCACCCAAAGAGCAGCTTGATAACGCCATTTGTGCGCTTAAAGAGCTGCCTCGTTGTGAATTTGTAAGTGTATCGCATTACTACGCGAGCAAACCCATGGGGCCACAAGACCAACCCGATTATGTAAATGCCGTAGCGTGTATTAAAACCGCGCTTGAACCAGAGCAATTACTTGATTTAACACAAGCCATAGAGCTTGAGCATGGGCGAGTAAGAAAAGCCGAACGTTGGGGACCACGTACGCTTGATATAGATACCTTATTGTTTGGGCAGCAAATTATTAATACCCCACGCTTAACGGTGCCTCATTATGGCCTGTGCGAACGTGAGTTTGTAGTTTACCCTTTACTAGAACTTGCCCCAGAACTGATTTTACCTAGCGGCATTGCATTAAAAACTATTGCGCAAGATTTACCGCTCAACGACTTACAACAATTACCTCTGTAATTAACCAAGGCTTATGCCTGCGAGGATATTATGTCTAAAATAACCGTTTCTACTTTAAATAAAATGAAAGCAGAAAATAACAAAATCACCGCATTAACCGCATACGATGCTAGTTTTGCTAAGTTATTTCATGATAACGGTGTGGACGTTATTTTAGTTGGCGACTCTTTGGGCATGGTGTTGCAAGGTGGCGACGATACCCTAGGCGTAACCAATCAAGATATAGCCTATCATACCCGTTGTGTACGCGGTGGCAGTCGTGAGCTTTTTGTTATAGCCGATATGCCCTTTATGAGCTATTCAAACGTTAGCGACACTTGTAAAAATGCAGCAGAGTTAATGCGTGCAGGCGCTAATATGGTAAAACTTGAAGGCGGTGAATGGCTTTACGACAGTATTAAAAGTTTAACGCAGCAAGGTATTCCTGTTTGTGGTCATTTAGGATTAACGCCCCAATCAGTGCACGTATTTGGTGGCTTTAAAATTCAAGGCCGTGAAGACGACAAAGCGCAAAAAATGATTGATGATGCAAAAGCCCTAGAAGCGGCAGGCGCCCAATTATTAGTGCTTGAGTGTATCCCAAGTGCGCTTGCTAAACGTATTACCGATGCCGTCACTATCCCTACTATCGGTATTGGCGCAGGTAATGTAACGGATGGCCAAATACTGGTAATGCACGATCTAGTCGGTATTTCGGCAGGATACATTCCTAAATTTTCTAAAAACTTTTTACTCGAAACCGGCAACATGCCAGATGCAGTTAAAAAATATTGTACAGACGTTAAAAGTGGCGCATTTCCAAGCGCCGAACATGAGTTTAAATAATGCAGTCAATTACTGAAATTAAATCATTACGTAGTCAAATTAAAGCGTGGCGCCAAGCTGGCTTAAGCGTGGCTTTAGTGCCAACCATGGGCAATTTACATCAGGGTCATTTTTCGTTAGTTGAAAAGGCAAAAACAATGGCCGACAAGGTGGTTGTGAGCATTTTTGTTAACCCAATGCAATTTGGTGCCAACGAAGATTTAGATAGCTACCCGCGTACGCTAAACGAAGACAAACAAGGCTTAGCCGACTTAAACACAGATATAGTGTTCACCCCAAGCGTAGACACCATTTACCCAAATGGGCTTGGTGAGCAGAGCTTTGTAGATGTACCGGGTGTATCTATGGGGTATTGCGGCGGCACGCGCCCAGGACACTTTAGAGGCGTTGCCACGGTAGTGACTAAGTTATTTAATTTAGTACAACCTGATTATGCCTGCTTTGGCGAAAAAGACTTTCAGCAGCTGCAAGTAATTAAAACCATGGTACGCGATTTATCTATTCCAGTTGAAATTGTCGGTGTACCGACCATGCGCGAAGTGTCTGGCTTAGCTATGAGCTCACGAAATGGCTATTTATCTGCTGAGCAAAAAGCCACGGCTACCGCATTATTTAAAACACTAAACAGCTGCGCTGAGCAGCTCAAAGCAGGCAATACCGATTACAAAGCACTTGAGCAAAGCGCACAGCTTAGTTTAGAGCAAGCCGGCTTAAAGCCTGATTATTTTGAGATAGCTCAACGAGATACATTAAAAGCTGCTACACTTGATGATACACAACTAGTTATTTTAGCTGCCGCCTTTTTAGGCAATGTTAGATTAATCGACAACTTACAAGTTGAGATTTAACAAAAGCGCAGTTCAACGTTAAGGATAAGCATGCAAACATTTATTAAAACGAGTGCCCTCGCCCTGTCATTTTCATTGTTAGCAGCTTGCCAAAATCAAGTGAAAAACCCTGAGTTAAACCAATGCGCACAACAAAACTATCAGTGCGAAAATAGTTGCGATCAGCAATCAATTGACAAAGGTTTAAAACAGCAAGTGTGCTCTGCTAAATGTGTAGAAAGCTACAATCAGTGTAAAGAACAAGCTCAAAAGCTGACGGATTTATAATCGCTTTTTAATAAATTAGTCTTTTTACGCTTTAAAATTTACACACAAAAAAACCGCTCATTGAGCGGTTTTTTTGTAGTTGGGTTTAAATTATAAACCTAACTTTTTAAGCTCTGCTTCTACTAACTTTGCAGAAAGCGGTACGTAACCATCTTTTTCAACGATTTTTTGTCCGTCTTTAGAAAGTACCATTTTTAAGAACTCAGCTTCAATTGGTGAAAGCGGCTTATTAGGGTGTTTGTTCACGTAAACGTATAAGAAACGAGAAAGTGGGTATTTACCTTTAGCAACATTATCAAGCGTTGCATCTACGTAGTTAGTGCCTTTTTTAGATAAAGGAACCGTACGTACACCTGATGTTTTGTAACCAATGCCTGAGTAACCAATCGCGTTTAATGAAGATGAGATTGACTGTACAACAGAGGCAGAACCAGGTTGCTCATTTACGTTGTTACGGAAGTCACCTTTACACAGTGCTTTCTTTTTAAAGTAACCGTAAGTACCTGATACAGAGTTACGTCCGTATAATTGAATGTCTTTTGCAGCCCAGTCGCCCGTTAGGCCAACATCGCTCCAGCGGTTAACTTGCTCAGATGCACCACATTTACGTGTAGATGAAAAAATAGCATCTACTTGGTCAATGCGTAAGCCTTCGATTGGGTTATCTTTGTGTACAAAAACTGCTAAGGCATCAATTGCTACGCGTACTTCTGTAGGCTTGTAACCGTAACGTTTTTCGAACGCTTCGATTTCTTTTGATTTCATTTTACGGCTCATAGGGCCCATGTTAGAGGTGCCTTCTGTAAGCGCTGGTGGCGCAGTAGACGAACCTGCCGCTTGAATTTGAATATTTACATTTGGGTAAATACGTTTGTACTCTTCTGCCCAAAAAGTCATCATGTTGGCTAAAGTATCAGAACCTACAGATGAAAAGTTACCTGAAACGCCGTTAATTTTTTGATATTCAGGCATTGCCTCGTCAAGAGCAACAGCCTGCGCAGATACTAATGTTGTAACAGCCACACCCATTGCGGCAACTAAGTTTTTAAATTTCATGCGGGGTTCTCCGATTTGTTCGTCCCATTTCCTAACTGTCATCTACTGTAAAGCGGGTAGATGACAGTTACATTACCCTTAAATGACACTTTTATGACTTTACTTTTTATTGTTTTTAGCTTGCCAAGTTAACAAGCTTATCCTTTGAAAAAGCGAAAGAAAAACACGAACCTTTCCCAAGCTCACTGGTTATATTTAATTGACTATCATGACGTGTTAACACATGTTTGGTAATTGCTAAGCCTAAACCTGAACCGCCCGTTGTGCGGCTCCTTGCTTTATCTACGCGGTAAAAGCGCTCGGTTAGACGATTTATATGCTCTGGTGCAATGCCATCACCATTATCATTCACACTAAAGTGCGCATACCCTTCTTTGCGCTGCCAGGTGACAATAATTTTTCCGCCCGCTTTAGTGTAATGTATAGCGTTAAACACTAAATTAGAAAACGCACTGCGTAGTTCATCTTCTGCGCCTTTAATATCAAGCTGATTATCTATATTAAAAATAAGTTCATGGCCTTTATCTTGGTTTATGGATTGCGCTTCGGTTTTGATGTAATTGAGCATTTGCGGTACATTAATGGCTTTATCGTTATCTTGTCTACGCGACCCTTCAATACGCGAAAGAGATAAAAGCTGGTTGACTAAGCTATCCATACGCTTACATTGCTCAAGCATGGTATTTTGGGCTTTATTCCACATTGCAAGCGGTGGCATCATATCCCCATCCATCATTTCAAGATAGCCAGTAACGACCGTTAGCGGCGTACGCAGCTCATGCGATACGTTAGCAACAAAGTCTTTACGCATTTGCTCTAGCTGTTTTAGGCGTGTTACATCACGTACGACCACCATAAGCTGTGTGTTGGCATACGGCATTACCCTAAACTCAAGCACTTGATCAACAATATGCCCGTTATCAAGCTCAAGTGGCTCTTCAAATTCACCGCGCAACATGTACTTGGCAAATTTAGGTTCGCGTATTAGGTTATCAAGTCGCTGGCCATGATCGGTTGGCCATTGCAGCCCCAATACCTTAAGTGCAAGTTGGTTACACCACACAATACTTAAATCACTTTGCAGCACCACTACGGCATCGGGTACAGCTTCAGCGCCATCGCGAAAGCGACGAATTAAATCAGCCAGTTCATTGCGCTTTTTACGATTACGATGCTGTAAATGATAAATGCCTTCAAATACTTGTTCCCACGCACCTTCGCCCTCTGGCGGGTTAAAGCTACGTTGATTTAAAAGCCAATCACTTAAACGATAAAGTTGATGATAATGCCAAACTAAAAGAGAAGATGTGCCTAAAAATAAAAGCAAAAATGGTGCACCTACAAGCACACCAATAAGTAATAAGGGTAAAAAATAGATAAACAGACGTTTTATTAACGCCTGTTTATTAATAACTCGATACATACACTCACTTTACCTTTGAGTAGTAATTTATGCGCACTCTCGCTCTAGCTGCGCTACCTTATAATTTACTAGAAAAACGATAACCAGCTCCGCGTACTGTTTGTACTAAGCGATCGTGACCCAACGGTGCAATCGCCTTGCGTAAGCGGCGTATATGCACATCAACTGTGCGATCTTCTACGTACACATTTGTTCCCCACACATGATCTAGCAGCTGCTCGCGACTATAAACACGCTCTGGGTGAGTCATAAAAAAGTGTAATAATCTAAATTCGGTCGGCCCCATATCAAGCTCGCTTCCCTCTGAGGTAACGCGATGCGATATTGGGTCTAAACGCAAGCCATGTACTTCAATGGCTTCTTCTAATGAGGTAGGTGATACGCGGCGAATAACCGCTTTAATACGTGCCATCAGCTCTTTAGGAGAAAAAGGTTTAGTGACATAGTCATCTGCACCCACTTCTAGTCCGCGTACTTTGTCTTCTTCTTCGCCGCGGGCTGTAAGCATAATAATTGGTATTTGGCGTGTATATTCACTTTGCTTAAATTGCTTTGCTATTTGAATACCGCTACCACCGGGTAACATCCAATCGAGTAAAACCATATCTGGGTAGGGTTCAACCATAGCTGCAATCGCAGAATCGTAATCTTCTGCTTCAATTGCTTGAAATCCATTTTGCTCTAAAACAAAAACTAACATCTCTCTGATAGGAGCTTCATCATCTACGACTAGTACTTTACGTGACATTCCAAATTATCTCTTACGCTATCGAATTAGTTTTCATTATTATGACTAAGTATGACATTTTTATGAAAGTGTAACGTGTAAATTAAAAACCTGGTAAAAAAAACACAAAATACTGACAGAAAAGTCGCATTAACATCATATTTTTAAAACTATTTTGCAAATTACGGTTAATCAAAACATATTTATAAAAAGTGACCGTTTTATTACTGGGTAGATAATAATGGCGGGATCATTACTTTACTAACATAGCAGCAAAACCACATACGAAACTGAGTTTACACTGGAAGATGTCATTTTGTGGTTAAAAATAGATCTGTTTTTTACTAAGTAGCCTAAAAAGGATCAGGTTTTTACTAAGCCGATCAGGTTTGGGATCATGGTTATACTTAGTCAAATAACTAACTAGCTGACCTATTGTATAAATTAAATACGATCTGATTAACTGAGCGCCATAGTTAGCGTAAATCTATGCACTAGTTAGTAAATGAATGATCCAAAAACTGCGTGGTTAGTAAAACCGTGATCCCATTTTACTGGGTGGGTATAACAGTGATCCCGTGCTTTATGGTATAAAAAAACCAGCTAGATCACGCCAGCTGGTTTTTATTACACTATGACTTAGTCAAAGATCGTTATCTAATTTTTGGGTCTAGCTCACCGCTTAAGTATTTAAGGTGCATGTCGTCCAGTGAAATTGGCTTAATTTTACTCGCTTGCCCAGCAGTACCAAATGAATTGTAACGTGCTACACAAATCTCCGTCATCGCTTTGGTTGCTTCAGCTAGGTACTTACGCGGATCGAAGTTAGAAGGATTAAGCGCTAAATGACGACGAATAGCACCGGTAGAGGCTAAACGTAAGTCAGTATCAATATTCACTTTACGTACACCGTATTTGATCCCTTCTACAATTTGCTCAACTGGCACACCGTAAGTTTCAGGAATTTCGCCACCATATTGATTTATGATCTCTAACCACTCTTGTGGTACAGACGACGATCCGTGCATTACTAAATGCGTGTTGGGAATACGTGCGTGAATTTCTTTAATACGATCAATTGCTAAAATGTCATCTGTTGGCGGGCGTGTAAATTTATAAGCGCCATGCGATGTACCACACGCAATTGCCAGCGCATCAACATGGGTTTTATTTACAAAGTCAGCAGCTTCTTCTGGATCGGTAAGCATTTGGTCAGTAGTTAGTTTACCTTCTGCGCCTACACCATCTTCTTCGCCCGCTTCTCCGGTTTCAAGTGAGCCAAGTACACCTAACTCGCCTTCAACCGATACACCACAGGCATGCGCCATAGCGACGGTTTCGCGTGTTACATCTACATTGTATTCATAGCTTGATGGGGTTTTTCCGTCTGTCATTAGTGAGCCATCCATCATTACAGATGAAAAACCTAGTTGAATTGAGCGTTGGCAAACACCGGGTGAGGTGCCGTGATCTTGATGCATTACGACTGGAATGTGCGGCCATTCTTCAACGGCTGCTAAAATCATGTGGCGGATAAATGGAGCACCAGCGTAAGCACGTGCGCCTGCTGATCCTTGAACAATTACTGGGCTGTTTGTTTTGTCAGCCGCTTCCATTATTGCGCGCATTTGCTCTTGGTTATTCACGTTAAAGGCTGGAACGCCGTAACCGTGTTCAGCTGCATGATCTAAAAGTTGTCGCATACTGATTAAAGCCATTGGGTATTCTCCAATTTATCGACAGCAGTCTCCTGCCATCTAGTTTGAACGGATGTGTTAATTTGACGCAATCACTGCGTCACGAACCATCGCAACTAAAACTGCAAAGTTTCGTCTTAATTAACTATTAAATAAGGGTGAGAGGTATTTAATAATTAATCGTTGGTGAGGGTTTCCCCTCACCTAATGCGGCTAAATAATGAATTATTTAGCGCGCGACTCTAGCATCTCTACTGCTGGAAGTTTTTTGCCTTCTAAAAACTCTAAGAACGCACCACCACCGGTAGAAATGTAAGATACTTTATCGGCAATGCCGTATTTATCAATAGCAGCTAATGTGTCGCCACCGCCTGCAATCGAAAACGCATTAGAGTTAGCAATGGCTTGTGCAATAGCACGTGTACCATTACCAAACTGATCAAACTCAAATACGCCAACTGGGCCATTCCATACCACAGTGCCGGCGTTTGCTATAATTTTAGCTAGCTGGTTAGCTGTGTCTGGGCCAATATCAAAAACCATGTCTTCGCTGGTTACTTCGCTTACATCTTTAAGCGTAGCAACTGCAGAGTCTGAAAATTCATTACCTACAACAACATCAGTCGGTACCGGAATTTCGCCATCGTTTGCTTTAGCTGCTGCACACAAGCGGTTTGCTTCATCCATTAAATCAGCTTCATAAAGTGATTTACCAACCGGGTGACCCGCAGCTGCAATAAAGGTATTAGCAATGCCGCCACCAGTTACAAGCTGATCAACAATTGTAGAAAGCGATTCTAAAACGGTTAATTTAGTTGATACTTTAGAACCACCAACAATAGCAACTAATGGGCGAGCTGGGTTATCTAGTGCTTTGCCTAGTGCTTCAAGTTCTGCTGATAATAACGGACCAGCACAGGCTACATCGGCAAATAAACCAACGCCATGCGTAGAGGCTTGCGCACGGTGAGCGGTACCAAATGCATCCATCACATACACATCACACAGTGCAGCAAGTTGCTTTGATAAGGCTTCGTCGTTTTTCTTCTCGCCTTTATTAAATCGTACGTTTTCAAATACAACCACTTCGTTATCGGCAACTTCAACACCGTTTAAGTAGTCTTTTTCAAGGCGTACATTTTGCTCAAGTGCATCGTTTAAGTAATCGGCTACAGGGGCAAGTGAAAATTCGTCATCGTACTCGCCTTCAGTTGGACGGCCAAGATGTGACATAACCATTACTTTAGCGCCTTTTTCTAGGGCTAGCTTAATAGTAGGCAGTGCAGCACGAATACGCGCATCTGAGGTCACTTTACCTGCTTTAACTGGTACATTTAAATCTTCACGAATTAATACGCGCTTGCCGTTTAAATCTAAATCTGCCATTTTTATGACCGACATAACATCTCCTTAGTTAACGATACTTGAACCTGAAAAATAAATTTTTAAATTATTATAAAATGCTTACTTAGCCATCATCGCACGTGCTGTATCTAGCATGCGATTGGCAAAACCCCATTCATTATCACACCAGACAAGTAATTTTATCAGGCGTTTGTGACTAACACGTGTCTGCGTGCCATCAATAATACAAGAATGTGGGTCGTGATTAAAATCAACCGATACCAAAGGTTCTTCGGTGTAACTTAAAATACCTTCTAAGCGGTCTTTTGCTTGGGCTTTAAGAGCCGTATTTACCGCGTTTAAGTCTACATCGGCATTTACTGTAACACTTAAGTCCATTGCCGTTACGTTAATTGTCGGCACGCGAACCGCAATGGCTTCAAAGCGCCCTTCAAATTTGGGTAAAATGCGGTCTATTCCGCGTGCAAGCTTTGTATCTACCGGAATAATAGACTGACTCGCAGCGCGGGTACGGCGTAAATCATGATGGTACGCATCAATCACTTGTTGATCGTTCATCGACGCGTGAATAGTGGTAATAGCACCCGACTCAATGCCAAACGCATCATCTAGCACTTTAATAACAGGCACCACACAGTTTGTAGTACACGAGCCGTTAGATACAATAGTATGCTCGCGCTTGAGCTCATCGTCGTTAATGCCATACACAATGGTGGCATCTACATCGTTATCAGCTGGGTGCGAAAATAACACCTTTTTAGCACCCGCAGTAATGTGTAATTGTGCATGCTCGCGCGAGTGATAAACACCGGTACATTCAAGTACTACATCTACATCTAGGGTTTGCCAAGGTAATTCTACTGGGTTTTCTTCACAAAATAGTGCAATGGTATCACCTGCAACGCTAATGGTGTCTTCACCAAGTTTTACAGGAAAAGAAAAACGACCGTGGGACGTGTCGTATTTTAATAAATGAGCAATAGCTTCAGGGTCAGCAAGTTCGTTAATCGCAACAATTTTTATCTCGTCGCTCAAACCTGACTCGTACAACGCGCGGACAATATTTCGACCAATACGACCAAAACCATTTATTGCAAGTTTGATTGCCATGAAATATAAAATCCACTCTCTTTACGTGCAGACAAAGGCATCAATGCCTTTTAGATGGCTGTATTGTAATCGACCTTGAACATTTTTATAAGAGGGAGCGATTAGAAACTTTAAATTAATAAACCTTTTCATATCAATATTAATAATCAAAATTTGTTAACAGTATTTTTATCCCTCTAATTAACCAATAAAAGTCTTAGTCCTTTAGTCTAATTTGTAGAATTAACATTGAATTTTAATCTAATCGGGTTATGTTATAAATCTCAAAAAATTTACCTTTTATTAAAAGTAAATTATCAAATAAAAGATCATTTATCTAAACTTTAGGTTAGAAAATAAAATGACAACACACACTAAAATTATCATTGCAGATGATCACCCGCTGTTTAGGCAAGCATTATCACTTATGCTTACATCGAGCTTTAATGACTCTTCGCTCCTTGAGGCTCAAACCATAGCAGAACTAGAACAAGCACTTACTGATACACCCGACATCGATCTTATTTTATTAGATTTAGATATACCAGGTGCAGAGGGGTTTAATACACTTAATAATATTCGCTTAAAATACCCACATATCGCGGTAGTAGTTATCTCTGGATTTGAGGAGCCAGAAACTATTAATAAAGCAATAGAATATGGAGCTGCTGGTTTTATACCTAAATCGACCCCTGTTAAAGACATGGTTACAGCACTTAATAGCATTATTAATGGAGAGCTTTGGGTTCCTGCTTACGCATTAAAACAAGGGGCGCAGCAAGATAAAGAAGAAAGTAAAATTTCAACACTCACTAATCAACAGCGAAAAATATTGTTTATGCTGGCTGATGGACTACTCAATAAACAGATTGCGTACGACCTAAACCTGTCTGAGTCGACAATAAAAAGCCATGTGAGTACTATATTTTTAAAGCTGGGTGTTAAAAACCGTACTCAAGCCGTTATTTTGCTAAACCAGCATAAGCATGAGCATGACTTTTTTACGCATAACACACCTTAAAGAAACGTATCGGATATATAGTTTTTTTCTAACCGCTTAGTTAAAAGGGAGCTCATCAACGCTCTTAACGCAATAGGCTTAACTATTTTACGCAAATATCCGATATCAGCACTCTGCGCTTGTTTTTGAACTGATTCATCCATTGTCGCTGTAATGAGAATTGCAGGTAATGGATAAGGACTTACTTCACGTATAGCTTGAATCAGCTCAATACCGTTGTAATAACAAATGTTAGAAGGGCTATGTTTTTGTGCCCCGAGTAATCCCGTGCTCGTTTGTGAATCACATGCGGGTACTGCCTCGTCTGTTAGCTGATAATCAACTAGTAAAATATCAATATCTTCCTCGTGGCTTTTGTAAATTGACATAGCTTGTTGAGCACTTGAGGCTATTAGCACATTACACTTCCATGCAGATAGTAAATCACTCATACCCGCCGTCACACTTTCTTCGTTGTCTATGCATAGCACACACACGCCTTGTAAGTTGTTACTGGCCTGCATAGGTTCAGCTATTTCAGGCTTAGCTACTGACGCTAATGGCACTTCTACACTAAACGTACTGCCACAATTTACTTTTGAGAGCAACCCAAGCTTATGGTCAAGTATTTCAGCGAGGCTTTTTGCAATATTTAGGCCTAAACCAAGCCCTTTTGGCCCCACTAACTTGGTTGATAATTGTGTAAACTGCTCAAACACTTGTTGTTGTTTTTCGTGTGGGATCCCGGGGCCATTATCAATCACTTGTATGCACAAATTTTGCCCCTTTCTACGACAGCCTAATAATACTTTTCCATCGTGCGCATATCGAAAAGCATTACTCAAAAAGTTTTGCACAATTCGAGCAAGTAAAGTTAAGTCACTTTTTATATATAACTTACTCGACGTACACCTAAAATCTATCGCGTAATCGTGCGTTAAAGCTGAAAACTCAAGCGTTAACATAGAGAATAGTTTTTCAAGTGGAAATACACTTATATCAGGAGATATATTACCGCTTTCAATACGTGCTATTTCGTTTAAATCGAGTAAAAGATTATTAGCAATCTCTAACGAGTTATCTATTTGCTTAATCTGCATACGCTCTTGTGGCGAAACTTTGGCGCTCAAACTCACCGCCGATGAAAACAAACGCGCAGCAGAAAGAGGCTGTAATAAATCGTGGCTACATGCTCTTAAGTATTGGCTTTTTTTAAGGTGGGCTTGCTCTGCTTTTAGCTGTGCTGCAACAAGTTCTTGATTCGCTTTTTCGAGCTCAACATTCGCTTGCTCTAACTCTTTTGTTCGTGCTAAAACGCGGCTTTCTAAATCTGTGTTTTCTTCTTTTAAGTATTTCTCGGCTTTCCTAAACGCTGTTATATCCGTAAAAATCATCACAAAGCCCCCGCCTGGGATCGGGTTTCCTTCAATATTAATAATTTTATCGTTAAGCAAACGTCGTTCAGACTGGTGCCTACTACCTGCTTTTAAATACTCTAGCCGTTTATTTACTTGAGCTTCTATATCACATACATAACGCTTTTGATTAGTAAGGTTGTATCTAATAAGTTCACTTATAGGGCAACCAATATAAATAAAGTCTTCAGGGTAATTAAAAATATCAAGGTATTGCTTATTCCAAGCTACTAAATTTAAGTCGCCATCAATCACTGAAATACCTTCACTGGTATTCTCAATTGCCCCCTGTAAAACTGAGCGACTAAACTCGAGCTGCTGAGTAGAATTGTCTTCTACAATTTTTGCCACTTGGTCAAAAGCCATATCACGCCCCCCCAAGCCAAAAGACAATACTAGTTTGGCCGATGCGGCTCCTAGTACGGGCGCCAACGTATTTTCTGCATGAAACAACAACGCTTCATTATAG
Organism: Pseudoalteromonas sp. S3785; assembly: GCF_005887365.1. NCBI lineage: Bacteria > Pseudomonadati > Pseudomonadota > Gammaproteobacteria > Alteromonadales > Pseudoalteromonadaceae > Pseudoalteromonas > Pseudoalteromonas sp. S3785. The sequence continues at coordinate 19,852 of NZ_PNCT01000002.1, forward strand.
GTTTTATGCTTTTTATCTTTATGCAGTAAATTAAATTGCGCAAAACACTCTTTTGACTTTTCTAAGCCAATAAAACGGGCCAACAATAATTCAAGCTCACTTATATCCACCTTAGGTTGCTTAGGAAAATGCCGGTGGTAGTTTTTACCTTTATCGTAAAAAAACTTGCTTTGCATTTCTTCGCGGATGTTTTGTCGCGTCAATAATGACACTATAAATAACACACTTATATTCAGACTTAGCCCTATTAAGGTCATTACGGTGGTTTTTGGCCAAGAGGTGCTACTAAATAAGTGCTCGTAAAAGCCAAGCTGAGGAAGTAAATTGCCAAACACCCAAATTAGAAAACCGCAACAGATCCCCCAAAACACGCCCTTTTGTGTGGCCCTAGGCCAGAAAAAAGCAGCAATCAATGCAGGTCCAATTTGCGCAATAGCGCCAAAAGCAATTTCACCCAACGATGATAACGCGCCTGGTGGTGAAATAAGCAACATTCCAAGGCTCAATGCTATTACAACAACCACTAACGCCTTTCGAATAAATAAAAGCCGTGCTTGAAAATGCAAATAATCATGGTTTTTTCTAGGTGAAAATTTAAATATAAGCGGAAAGACAATTTCATTGCTTAACATCGTACTTAATGCAATGGTTGATACAATAACCATGGAACTGGCTGCAGAAACAGCCCCTAAAAATGCAAATAATGACAGCCACACGTGCCCATAATAGGCGGGTAAAAATAATACATAAGCATCAGCATTGAGTGAATCAGCATAATTTAAAGTACCCGCTAAACCAATTGGGCCTGCAAAAAATGCAAATACAAAAATATAAGTAGGTAGCAACCAACGTGCCATGCGGCTTGTTTTTCTATCTTTGATTTCAACAAACATAACTTGAAATTGGCGCGGTAAACATAAGCACGCTGACATCACAATAAATAGTAAACCAAACATCCCCACTAAGTTACTTGGCTCAAATTGCTGTGCTAAAGAAACATGCCCTTTTGACTTTTCTAAAATTTCTAAAGGTGAGTCATAAATTACAAACGATACAAACAGTCCAACAAGTAAAAATGCGATTAACTTAACTGTGGACTCAAAAGCAATGGCTATCATTACGCCTGGGTGGCGCTCTGTTACATCAATTGTTCTGATCCCAAAAATAATTGTAAAGCCAGTTAAAATAATACTCACAATCAAACCTAGCTGCCAAATAGGGAGGTCCTGGCTTTCTTGCAAAATAATATATGAGTCAATAATTGCTTTAAGCTGTAAGGCTATATAGGGCAAAGTGCCTATTAACGCGACTAGCGTAATAATAAGTGCCAAGCTTTGTGACTTACCAAAGCGGGCTGAGAGTAAATCTGCTATTGAGTTTGTTTTTAATTGCAGGCTCGTTTTTATAATTCGTTGTATAAAAGGCCAAGCAAAGACAAATAATAAAATTGGGGCTAAATAAACAGGGATATAATTGAAGGAGCCACCAGCAGCTTGTGCAGATGTGCCTAAGAAACCCCACGAGGTACAGTAAACTCCCAGCGATAGCGCATAAATAATGGCATGCTGCTTAGCAACTAGTTTGTGACGGTACTTGCCGCCTAAAAAAGCGATTAAAAACAGTAAACTTATATAGCCAATGCTTACACTTATTAGTAACCAATTAGAAAACATAATGAGCTTCTTTTGCGCGCTTTTAGCACGTTTTTTATTATTAGTAGTAGAAGTGGGAGTTGCCCTTTTTACATTCTGAATTTAACCATATAGCACCCAACTAAAGAACTAGACTAAAGGACTAAACGCTAGGTGCTAAGTCTTATTACTAATTGTTGCTTTGTTCGGTTTACTTACTATTAGCTGAACAACTAATACAAGGGAATAAGCTAGATGTTCGATTCAAAATATAAAAAACTACTCTTGGCATCTTCGTTACTAACTGCAAGTTCAACCGCTTTTGCCGGCTACGAAATCAAACTAACAGAAAACGATAAACTCACATTTGGTGGCTATATAAAAATAGACTCTCGGTATGTTGATGGCGATGTAGCTTATCGTGATTTTTGGATTGGGGATGGTGCAGCGCTTGAAGAAGACGCCTCTCAGTTTAAAATTTTTGCTAATGAAACCCGTTTCAACACCAAGTATGTCCATGGCGATGTTACCGGCTTTATTGAAATGGATTTTAACGGTGGTGGTGGTAACGAAATCATATCGAACTCTGCAAACCCACGTATACGTCACGCTTTTATAAACTATCAAGACCTTACTGTTGGCCAAACGTGGTCAACATTTATGAATACTAGTGCCATTCCAGAAGCAGCCGATTTTGCAGGTGCGACCACAGGCTTAGTTTTTATTCGTCAAGGGCAAGTGCGTTATAACATGGGTAATTTTCAACTGTCGCTAGAAAATCCAGAAACATGGGGCGGCGATACCTCTAACGACAAACTTCCCGATTTAGTCGCTCGCTATAACTTTAAAGATGATTGGGGCAACGTATCAGTATCTGCCCTTGCGCGTCAGCTTAACACCCTCTCAGGTGAACAAGAATCAGCTTTTGGTATGTCTGTGGCAGGCTTAGTTAAAACAACTGGCAAAGATGATTTACGCTTTCAATTTCACAAAGGTGAGCTTGGCCGCTATGTCGGCGCTGCCGCTGCAAAAGATGTATACGATAACGAAGTTGAAGATCTCACTTCGGTACTCATAGCATACCGCCATTTTTGGACAGATACACTTCGTTCAAGCGTACTCTACGGAAAAGTTGAAGGTGATGTGTCTGAGCGCGAACGTACTCAATGGGGCGTTAACGTATTTCAAAATTTAACCAAAGATTTAGTGGTGGGTTTTGAAGTAGGTAACTTCTGTATGGATGAACAAGATAAAGACTCTAACTACGTTCAAGCCACATTGAGGTTTGCACTTTAAGCCACTCTACCTCTAATGCTTAGCACCGCGTAACACTTCCAACCAATGTTGCGTTTGGGAGGAGAATACTCTCCTCCCCTTTTTACATTAGAGACAGTCAATCCGAAAAATTTGGAGAGCAGCAATGACAGCTTCAATACTTAATGTAGAAAACATATCACTTGCTTTTGGTGGGGTTAAAGCCTTAACCGATGTGAGCTTTTCTGTAAAAGAAGGGTCTGTTTTTTCGATTATTGGCCCTAATGGGGCCGGTAAAACCTCAATGTTAAATTGTATTTCAGGACGCTACACCCCTAATAGCGGTAACATTTTTTTTAATAATAAAAACGTAACAAGTTTGCAGCCAAACGACCGCGCCGATTTAGGCATGGGACGAACATTTCAAAACCTCGCGTTATTCGGTCATATGTCGGTATTAGACAATATTATGGTTGGCCGTCACCACTTATTAAAAAACAATTGGCTAACGGGTCCATTATATTGGGCATCCGGTGCGCAAAAAGAGGAACTTGAACACAGACGAAAAGTTGAAGAAGTCATCGACTTTTTAGAAATATCACACATCCGCAAATCCATAGCAGGCACCCTGTCTTATGGTTTACGCAAACGCGTAGAGCTTGCAAGGGCAATGGCCCTCAATCCTAAACTTATTTTACTCGACGAGCCTATGGCAGGCATGAACCTAGAAGAAAAAGAAGATATGGCTAGGTACATTCTTGACCTTAATGAAGAGTTTGGGGTCACCGTCGTCATGATTGAACACGACATGGGCGTAGTGATGGATATTTCCCATGAAGTAATGGTTTTAGATTTTGGCAAAAACTTAATTTGTGCCAAACCCGAGCAAGTAATGGCAGACCCATACGTAAAACGTGCCTATTTAGGACTCGAAGAAGCCGATAGCGAACCTGAAGAAGCTACCACATTAGAGGAAGTAAGCTAATGACTCACCATGATTCAATTAATGACTTTGAAATGGCCGAACTCAATACCTTTCCTAAAATATTACAGTTTAATGCCCAGCAATGGCCCCATGAAATAGCCATGCGAGAAAAAGAGTTTGGTATATGGAATGAATTTACATGGGAAGACTATAACAACCGAGTTAAGTGGCTCACGCTTGCATTACTTGATAAAGATGTAAATAAAGGTGATGCAATTGCTTTGCTTGGCGATAATCGCCCAGAATGGGTATGGGGAGAAGTAGCTGCACACGCAATGCGATGCCACTCTTTAGGTATTTATCAAGATTCAATGCATGAGGAAGTGGCCTACTTACTCCAAAGTAGCCATTCCACGGTGGTAATAGCTGAAAATGAAGAACAGTGCGATAAATTACTCGAACTAGGCGATGAAATTTCACACGTAAAATTAATTGTTTACTGCGACCCTAGAGGCATGCGCAAATACAGCGATGAGCGCTTAATTGACGTAAATTCGCTGTATACACTTGGCCAAACCATAGATAACAGTGAACCCAATCGCTACCCACAACTAGTTGAAGCAACCTCCCCAGACGACATAGCAATTTACTGTACAACATCCGGCACTACTTCAAAGCCTAAAATAGCACTACTCAATGGTGGTAATTTTGTTAAACATTGCAGCGCTTACTTAAGAGCCGATCCACGCCAACCAGGCGATAACTACGTATCGGTATTACCTCTGCCTTGGATAATGGAGCAAGTTTATGCTGTTGGCCAAGCGCTTATTGCACGTCAAATAGTTAACTTTGTTGAAGAGCAACAAACATTAATGTCTGATCTTAGAGAAATAGGCCCAAGCTTTGTATTACTTGCCCCACGCGTTTGGGAAGGAATATTAGCGGATGTTCAAGCTCGGATGATGGACTCAACTCCATTAAAAAGAAAACTATTTTCTTTTGCCATGAACATTGCCGAAAAAAACCAGCTTAAAGGTAAAAAGTCGTGGCTTGCAGAGCTTATTTTAATGAGAGCGCTTAGAGACAGACTCGGCTTTTCATATTTAAAATCTGCAGCAACAGGTGGAGCCGCAATGGGCCCAGACACATTTAGGTTTTTTCAAACCATTGGGGTACCGTTAAGACAACTTTATGGTCAAACAGAAATGTGCGGCGCTTATACAATTCATCATCAAAACGATGTTGATTACGATAGCGTTGGCTTTGCGTTTGATAATGCGCAAGTAAAGGTTATTAACGAAGATGAAGCAGGTGTTGGCGAAATTGTTGCAAAAACAGTTGGTATGTTTACCGGCTACCTTAATAATCAAGATGCATACAACGAAGATGTTAAAGATGGATGGATGCAAACAGGCGATGCTGGCTACTTTAAGCCTTCAGGGCATTTGGTTGTTATTGATCGGATAAAAGACTTAGCATGTACAAGTAACGGCGTTCAATACTCACCGCAATACATTGAGAATAAATTGAAGTTTTCGTCATTTATTGGCGAAGCCGTCATATTAGGTAAAAACAAACCTTATTTATCAGCCATCATTTGTATTCGTTTTAGTATCGTTGCTAAATGGGCAGAACAACACGGTTACTCATTCACAAATTACACTAACTTATCGACCCACCCTGAAGTTTATAAAAAACTCAGTGAAGAAATACAACGTGTTAATGAATCGCTTCCTGACGCTCAAAAAATACATAAGTTTTTACTGCTTTATAAAGAACTTGATGCGGATGATGGAGAGCTTACACGTACGCGTAAAGTAAGACGCAGCGTTATTGCCCAAAAGTATGGCGATATCATAGATGCGATATACCAAGATCAAAATATAGTTGATATTGATACCCTTGTTGTATTTCAAGATGGCACTAAAACACGCATTCAAACGCAACTTAAAATCCAATCTCTTATTAATACTCCCACAGTCACTCCCGTGGCAAACACTCACACTGAAGCACAACGGAGAGCATCATGAACTTTGAATTACTCATTCAGTTAATCATTAATGGGCTTATTGTCGGCCTGCTGTATGGCGTCGTCGGTATGTGTTTTGTTTTAGTTTACAAGTCGACACAAATTGTAAACTTTGCACAGGGCGAATTTTTACTTGTAGGTGCCTGGGTGTGCTGGAGCGTGCTTATTTATTTAGAACTCCCCTTTATTGTTGGCTTTTTGCTCACAATGGCGTTTATGGCGGCCTTTGGTATTTTAATTCAAATGATTGTATTACGCCCTATGATTGGCGAGCCAATTATTTCAGTCATTATGGTCACAATTGGTTTATCTATCTTTTTCCAAGCATTGATGAAATGGATCTTTGGTGTATCAGCGCAAAGTTACCCGCAGGTATTTGATGCGCAAAGCATTCAAATCTTTGGTCTAAATATTGAGTCAGCCTACTTAATGAGTACGGTTATCGCCTTAATTATTATGGTTGCATTTTACCTCTTTTTTAAACATTCAAAATATGGTCTCGCTATGCGAGCCACTGCATTTAATCAGCAAATTGCACAAAGCTTAGGTATTTCCGTTAAACAAGTGTTTGCTATGAGCTGGGGCATTGCGGCAACGGTATCAGCAACAGCCGGTATTGTAATAGGGATGGTTAACGGGGTTTCAAGTTCCCTATCAATGATGGGGATTAAAGTGTTCCCAGCCGTTATTTTAGGTGGCCTTGACTCGATTGTAGGTGCAATTGTGGGTGGTTTAACAATTGGAGTGTTGGAAAACTTAGCTGAGTTTTTTGATAGCCAATACCTTCATGTTGGCAACATGTACGACATAGCGCCATTTTACGTCCTTCTCATCATACTTTGGTTTAAACCTTACGGTTTATTTGGGACTAAAGATATTGAACGAATTTAATAGCTTACATTTAGCGACGCGCTGAAAAAATACAGCGCAATGCGCTTACACATAAATTATAAAAATTAGGATTTTATTATGTCTAGCTTAACTATGCGCCCATGTGGCGACTTTAGAACCAGTTACAAACAAGACAATACCATTTACGAAACTAAAACTATTCGTAACGTAGCTATTATTGCCATTGCACTACTATGCTGCGCACCATTTTTGGTCGATGCATACTTTCTAACGCTTTTTATTCAAATTTCATATTTAGGCATTGCAGCACTAGGCCTTAACATTTTAGTCGGTTATACGGGTCAAATATCATTAGGCCATGGCGCCTTTTTTGGCTTTGGTGCGTTTGCCTCAGCTTGGCTGAATATGTCCTTTGGCATCCCTGTTTTATTGTGTATCCCTATTGCAGGCTTTTTAACTATGTTGGTAGGCATGCTATTTGGCCTTCCCGCTTCGCGTATTAAAGGGCTTTATTTAGCAATTGCCACTTTAGCCGCCCAGTTTATTCTCGAAGACTTTTTTGCTCGTGCCCAATGGTTTACTGGTGGCTCAGCAGGCTCATCAGCCGACCCTGTCTCTATTTTTGGCTTTGTGTTTAATACCGACCAACGCTTTTTTTACATTGCGTTGTTTGCCCTTGTTTTTATGTATATCTGGGGATGTAACCTAATGCGCAGCCGAGAAGGTCGCGCCTTTATTGCAGTAAGAGATCACTACCTATCAGCAGAAATTATGGGAATAAAACTTAACAAGTACCGTTTGCTGTCATTTGGAGTTTCATCTTTCTATGCGGGTATTGGCGGTGCGTTATATGCGCATTACCTAGGCTACGTTTCAGCTGAAGGATTTACATTATTCATGTCGATTCAATTTCTAGCGATGATCATCATTGGTGGCTTAGGTTCTATTAAAGGCACTCTTATGGGTGTTGTATTTATGGTGTTTTTACCTGAAGTGTTAGAAAGCGGCGTTGGATTAATGAAAATGACGGATTGGGGCAATATTCCTATGGTGGTTGATGGCCTTGCTTACATTAAAGAAATGGCTATAGGCCTAGTTATTATTTTATTTTTAATTTTTGAACCTGAAGGCATGGCGCATCGCTGGGCACAAATTAAAAACTATTGGAAATTTTACCCGTTTTCTTACTAATAAATTACACGACAACAACAAGCTCATTGGCAGCACAGCCAAAAATGAAAAGGAAATTATCATGCACAATAAATTAAAACTTAGTTCTGTATTTGTATGTTGCTCATTAGCTATGAGTAACCACGTTATTGCTCAAGACTCTGTGTTTGTAGGTCACTTAGCTGATATGTCAGGGCCTACCTCATTTGTTGGTAAAAACTATGCTGACGGAGTACGTGACTCACTTGCTTATATTAATGAAAATGGCGGCATTAATGGCACTCGATTAGAGTCTGAAACTATTGATTACGCCTATAAAGTACCACAGGCCATTGCTTCTTATAAAAAATGGTATTCGCGTAAAAAAATGGTCGCAATGCAAGGCTGGGGTACAGCTGATACAGAAGCACTAATTTCGTTTGTAGCCAGAGACAAAGTCCCCGTATTTTCAGCGTCTTATTCTGGGCATTTAACCGACCCGACTGGCAAAAATCCACACACTAAAAAACCAGCGCCTTATAACTTTTTTTATGGCGCTTCGTACTCAGACTCTTGCCGCGGACTTGTTCAATGGGCAGCTCAAGATTGGCAGAACAAAGGCGGTAAAGGTAAACCCAAATTTACTCACCTAGGTGCAAATCATCCATTTCCTAATGCGCCTAAAGAAGCCTGTGCAGAATACGCAACTGAGCTCGGTTTTGATGTACAACCTGCAATCGTAATTTCAATGAAACCAGGCGATTTTAAAGCGCAATGTTTAAGTTTAAAAAGTTCAGGTTCTAATTACGGCTACATTGGTAACTTAGGTGGCTCTGTGCTTTCGTTGGTTAAATCATGTAATACCGTGGGAACCGATATTCAATTCATGTCGAATATTTGGGGAGGAGACAAAAAAATATTCAATGCAGCGGGTGAAGGCATTAAAGATTATATTTTCCCTACTATGACCCCTTTTTGGGAAGATGAAACACCTGGCATGAAGTTGGTGAGAGAAATATCAAAACAATCCGATCCATCAGGACAAGAACAGCGCGTTCACCATTATGTGCGCGGTGTTTGTTCAACGTTTTATATGAAAGAAGCCATGGAATGGGCAAAAGAAAACGGCGGCATAACTGGCGAAAACATTAAAAAAGGCATGTACGTTAAAAAGAACTGGGTGCCTAAAGGGCTTGAGGGTGTGTGCTTAGCTGCCAACTGGAGTAAAGACGATCACCGCGGCGTAAACCAAGTAAACATATATAAAGGTAATTATAACAAAGGCAATGTAACAGCTGAGAAAGTGTCGGTAGTAACGCTTGAACGCCGTGACGATTGGTTAGGTTACTAATAAATACAAAAATTGGTTGCAAAGACCCCAAAGGTTTTTTGCAACCAATCTACAAGACTAAATAATTCCGGAGTATGTATGTCATCAACAGCAAAAAAATTAGAGCCCGCCTCACCCATCTTAACCGTCAATAATATAGAGGTTGTGTACGATGAAGTTATTCAGGTACTCAGAGGTGTTAGCTTAGATGTTCCAGAGGGAGAAATTGTTACTTTATTAGGCCCAAATGGAGCCGGTAAATCAACGACACTTAAAGCTATTTCTGGATTACTTAAAACCGAAAACGGTGAAGTAACCAAAGGTGACATTACTTTTATGGGCGAGCGCATAGATTCTAAAAATGCAGAAGATGTAGTGCGCAGCGGTTTATTTCAGGTAATGGAGGGGCGTCGCATTATCGAAGATATGACGTCTTTAGAAAACTTAAAGCTCGGTGCATTTACTAGAAGAGACTCGCAAATAAACCAAGATATTGACATGGTTTATCACTACTTTCCGCGTTTGAAAGAGCGCACAGGTTTAGCCGGCTATTTATCTGGCGGTGAACAACAAATGTTAGCAATAGGTCGGGCATTAATGGCTAGGCCAAAAATGATTTGCCTAGATGAGCCATCAATGGGCCTCTCCCCCCTACTTGTTAAAGAAGTATTCGCGATAATAAAAAAAATAAATGAAGAGCAAGGCATCACTATGTTTTTAGTAGAGCAAAACGCTAATTACGCGCTGCGTGCTGCTAATTATGGCTACATTATGGAATCTGGAAAAGTGGTATTAGACGGAACACAAGAGCAACTCATGAATAACGAGGATGTTAAAGAGTTTTACTTAGGAGGTGGTAACGAAGACCGTAAAAGCTTTAAAGATTTAAAGTCTTATAAACGCAGAAAGCGCTGGCTGTAATAAAAACAGTTTAAATAAATTTACTTTTTAGCATGACTTCGGAGCCCCATATGACTAACTTATTTAACCCAAAAGAAAGCCAATCGCATATAAGCCGAGAACACGATTTATTCACAAAATTGCCTAGCTTTATTTCATATGCAAAACAAAACAGCCCCTATTACAAAAATATATTAGCCAATATTACTGCGGATAAAATAACTACTCGGGAACAATTGGCCACACTGCCCATTACCAGAAAATCATCACTCATTAGCTTACAAAAAACAGCATCGCCGTTAGCGGGGGTAAACTCAGAACAAGGGCATATTAGTCGGCTATTTCAATCGCCCGGCCCTATTAACGACCCCGAGAACTGTGAAAATGACTGGTGGAGAATGGGCCAAGCATTTTACGCAGCTGGTTTTAGAGAGCACGATAAGGTGCAAAACTGTTTGTCGTACCATTTAACGCCTGGTGGGTTCATACTTGATTCGGGAGCTCGCGCCTGTGGCTGTATTGTAATACCCGCAGGGCCTGGGCAAACCGAACAACAACTCGACACCATTGAAGGACTAAAGCCTCAAGGCTACTGCGGCACTCCCTCTTTTTTAAAAATTTTATTAAATAAAGCTCAGCAGCAAAAGCGCGATATAAGCAGTATTACTAAAGCATTAGTCACCGGTGAGGCTTTACCTAAAGCACTGCGTGATGAGTTTACAACTGCAGGCATTAATACACTACAAGCTTATGCCAGCGCAGATGTAGGTTTAATAGCTTATGAAAGCATTGCAGATGATGGTTTAATTATTGCTGAAGACCTTATTGTGGAAATTGTTCGCCCTGGCAGTTTAGAGCCGGTAGTCGATGGCGAGGTGGGTGAGGTCGTTGTAACCAGCTTCAACCATGACTACCCTTTAATTCGCTTCGCTACAGGTGACTTATCTGCTATTAAATCAGGGCAAAGTACATGTGGACGTACAAATTTACGCATAAAAGGCTGGATGGGACGAGCAGATCAGACAACCAAAATTAAAGGTATGTTTGTCCACCCCGAGCAAGTGGAGCGCGTTAGGTTAAGTGTTAGCGGCATTGCTAAAGTCAGGCTAAATGTTACAAGTGAAAGCCATAACGATAAAATGCACCTTTTGTGTGAGCTAAGTACAAACGCCAATAATGCCGAGACAACCACACTGCAAAACACACTATCAGAAAACCTAAAGCTATATACAAAGTTAAATGGCAGTGTTGAGCTTGTGAGCCCCGGCACTTTAAACGACGACGGCAAAGTGATCGACGATCTAAGAGCTACGTGTTAGTTTTATTTTCAACAAGGCTTTGATTTTGCTAATAAAATACCTGCCTCAGCATTTTAAAGCCTTTATCTCTAAAAAGAGCAATATATGAGTAAAATCGCTTTTCAAGACTGCTATATACAAAGCTTAAGCCATTGTTATGGATGCGGTAAAAACAACCCCGAAGGGCATCAGCTGAAAAGCTACTGGTTAGATAACTATGAGGGAAGTAAAACAATAGCTCACTTTACGCCTAAGCCCTACCACACCGCTATTCCTGGGTTTGTGTATGGTGGCTTATTGGCCTCTCTTATTGATTGCCATGGCACAGGGAGCGCAGCAGCCGTTGTCCACTATAAAAATAACTTAACTATTGGCAGCGACCCTACAATTCGTTTTGTTACAGCGGCCTTAAATATTAATTATTTAGCGCCAACACCTATAGATAAACAACTAGAGCTCGTAGGCGAGTTTAGCCAAGTAAAAGATAACAAAGTAATTGTTGATATTACTTTATCTACACATAACGTTATGTGCGTAAAAGGTGAAGTAGTCGCTGTTAAAATGCCAGCCACGTTTAAATAAGCAGTATTTAAAACTTTTAAATGAACCCAAAAGTAGCTTAATTACTCTGCTACTTTTGGGCGTTCACCATAGTATAAACTGATTATTTACTACAATGCTTTTAAAGCATTAATGATATCTTCTGGCTCTGAGCGTGTACGGTAATCAACATCAACATAACGCCACGTCACTTTACCTTCGCTATTTAAAACAAAGGTGGCAGGGATAGGTAAAATGCTGCTATTGCCGTTATTAAGTGACTCTAAATCAAGGCCGCGGTCTACACGCATATGCTCTAGTAAAAATGCAGGAACTTTCCACGCAACGCCATAGCTTGCTGCAACATCCGCATTTTGGTCACTCAGTACTACAAAGTCCATGTTACTTATTTCGTTTTCGCTCATTGAGCCATCGGGCACTTGTGGGCTAATAGCCACCAGCTGCGCGCCTAATGCATGAATTTCAGGTAAGCGCGCTTGAAGCGCTTTTAGCTGTAAATTACAGTATGGACACCAACTACCACGATAAAAAGTAATAACCACGGGGCCTTTAGCAAGTAACTCGGCTAACTGCACCGATTCACCTTGTTGATTTGGTAACTCAAAGCTTGGCGCGTTTTGGTTTAGAGCAAGTGCATTAGCACCCTCTTGAAAAGATTTTGCTTGAGCAATACTCTCATCAACACCTTTCATAAAAGCAGGATTGCCCTTTCGCCCTGCTGCTACTTTTGCCTCGGTTTGTGCTTTTAATGTGTTGCTTTCATCGTTCATAGTATGGCTACCTTCAAATTTATCAAAAACGTAAAGCTAGCTTACAGTACGAAAATGTATTTGGAATGAAAATATTAGCTTAATCATCTACCTCTAAATCAAACACCACGTTTATAGATGATTTAAAGCTTATTGTTGCCTGTAAATCGTTACTACGTATTTGAGGAAAAGAATTATTGCCTTGCTGCGCCCTGTGCATTTTGGTTATGGCTGTACTAAAACCACTGCCATAGTTGTTTTTAGTTGAGCGAATAGTGCGTACTTCACCTACTTTTGCATTGAATGAATCAGCAAGGGAACCCGCTTTTATTTTTGCATCTTCAATTGCTAGCTGAGTGGCTTGCGCTTGCAGTTGCTCATATTTAGAAGATAAAAACTCAATGTTTTGAATGGCATTTACTTTTTGGTTCAATAAAAAATCTGTTAAATCGCTCACTCGCTCAATACTGTTTAGCGTTACTTCAAACGTTCTTATCGCTGAGTAATCGCTAAGGGCCTGATGCCCTGTTTCAATATAATCCATCCCTGTTTTTTCAATTTTAACGTTTGAGGCAACTACGTCATCGGCGCTTATTTCAAATTGATTGAGCCCATCTATTAATAACTTCACTTTATTCTCAAGCGCGTTATTGGCGGCTTTCGGCTCATTTTTAACACTATTCACCTTAAATAGTATTTTAGCCATGTCAGGCTCAACTAATACCTCAGCAGTGCCTTGCACTGAGATATGACGATTGGCTGGTAAGCTCGAATTAGCAAAAGCGATAACAGGGAGTAAGGTTAGAAAAATAGTGGTAATGAGTTTCATAATTTGCCCTGAATAAAGTGCCATGCTGAGCTATGCGTCCATACTAATAAATAGCAGCAATCGTGTTTTAGCGAATGTTTAATCACTGTGTGTTTGAGCAGCTTTTGACTTTGGCTTAATCGTTTTTCCTTGGTGTAGGTTCGGTATTAATGCTGAAATATTTTCTTGTGAAATAATAAGTAACTTATTTTGTTTATTATCATAAACAAATAAATTCCCAATTGTTGAGGCTACTATTTGAACATTTTGAAGTTGAGTTACTTTACTCTGAGCAATTGGATAATTTAATGATAAGTGATAACTCATTGTTTTTTCATTTACTATATCTTTACTATGAAAATGCGCCAACATAGTAGGGTATGTAGATATTATAAGTGCTAAAAGTAACATGAATGAGTAACTAGGTTTTAATAAATAGAACGGGTAACCAAAACCATAATAAAGTTTTTTTAAAACGGTTGTTTTACTAGGATCTGGCATATGTCCTGAGCGCCAATTGAGATAAATAGCAGTTATAACGATGAGCGTAGTATAAAGAGTAATAAGTAAAGAGTTTGAAATCAGTGCCAGTAAAAAGTCACTTATTTCAATAAAGTTGAATACATCAACCGAGAAGTTATTAAGTAAAACGTAAAGATACACAACACCTGATAAACTACCCAGTAAGTAAAGAATAGTAAGAAACACACCAAAATTATTGTGAATGTACTTTTTAACTGCTTTGAGGTCATTGTTTAACTGGTTGTAATACTTACTGGCGGCTTCAATTACCATAATAAATCCTTTTAAAGTTATTATCTCAACAAAATAATTAGTAAATGCTGTAGTTTTGTTAAATTATTGACCTCAACTGCAACTCTTTACCACGGTTTATTTGATAGCACTGAGCTAGCAATAATTCGGCGGTGGCTTGTGCATCTGTCAGTGCGTTATGACAATGATAGCGTGGTAACTCATAACGTTTGCGACACGCACTTAGGGTTAAATCATCTTGTTTTATTTCTGCACCTTGGCAAATAAGGCGTTTTTTTTCTATGTGTAGGGTGTCGAGTATTAGCTTTGGTTGCGTACTTATATTAGCGTTTTTAAGGGCTGCTTTTAAAAAGCCCCAATCGAGTATCGCGTTATGAAATACCAAAATGCTGTCGTTAAAATGCACTTTTAACTGCGTTAATATACTTTCTAAGCTTTGCCCTTCAGCCACAGTGTCGTCAATAATGCCGTGAAAAATAGGGCTTTGATCTAGGCTTTTTACATCCTTGTTTATTAAATGCTGCGACTCGCTCATTTTTATACATTGGTTGTCTATTTTAACCCAAGCCACCGATACAATTTCATGCTGGCTTACATCAAGCCCAGTAAGCTCTAAATCAATCACTAAATAGCGTTGCGTTAACGCGTTTTGACTTAATAAATTTCGCCTTTTTATATACTTACTGAGCCATTTTTTTACCACAGCGCTTACCTCCTGTTACAAACTGCCACGGGCAAATTTAAATGCGGCGGCTTGCTGGGCTTGTTTTACTAAGTAAAAGGCTTCTTTTAATTGGTGGCGTTCAAGTGAGGTAAGTTTATCAGGGTTTATGCAGTTACTTGGTAAACCCTCTTCGTTTATTTGCGTGCTAAAGCGTAGCTGAGTTAAAAATCGCCAGCAATCTTTTAAGTTATATATGTCGTCTTTATTTAATAGTTTATGTTTAAGTAAAGCATCTAAACGCTCTTGGGTATTGGCGCGTTTTATTCCGGCTTTTAACGCATATAAACGCACTATGTCGTTAATAATAAGCACACCGCGTTTTTTTAAATCTATGTACTTATGGTTGTTGTCGCTTTTTTGCGTTTTAAGCTTATTAAATAAACCTATAGGCACTGAGCTGGCTCTTATATCGGTTGCCATAGCAGCATAAAATAACTCATCGCGCGATATTCTATTTAGCTGCTCGCAAAAACCACTATACAAAGCGTTTGAGCCTTCAATAAAGCGCAAATCAAAAAATATTTTACAGTTAAGCATGGCACTTGGGGTTGGGCTTTTTATCCATTTAAAAAAGCGCTCACACCACTGGCTTACACTCATTCTGCACTCATCACTGCTGGCCATTATATTACCTGGGCAACGTCTAATTCCGCACTCTACTAGCTGTTCACAAACAAACTCCCCCATGTGCTTAAAGTAAGCTTGATGCTCGTCGCTTAAGTCATCGGGCAGTAGTAAGCCGTTGTCTTGATCTGAGTGTAGGGTTTGCTCCTCCCTTGCTTGTGAGCCAAAGCAAATAAAACAAAAACTGGTGGGGGCTGCGCCGTTTTCTTCTTGAAATAAGTGAATAAGGCGCGAGGTTAACGCATCGGTTAAGCCGCTGAGTAATTTACCAATTAACGATATGTCTTCTATGTTGTATGAAAAGCTGCGCAGTAACTCAGGAATTTCGCCCGCATAACGTTTTAAGTCGGCAATACTATGCGCTTTATAAATGCGGCCAATAAGCTGCACTGGATCACTCTTTTGCTGGCGCAGTAAATCGGTACTAGTAAGCATGCCCAATGGTTTATGATTTTCGTCGAGCACGGGTAAATGATGAATATTATATTTAAGCATTAAATGCAACGCAGAAAACACGCGATTGTTTTCAAATATAAATTTAGGCTTAGCACTCATTATTGTGCTCACTGCGTCTTGCGGGTCTACTTCGTCGGCCAGTACGCGGTTGCGTAAATCGCGGTCGGTGACTACGCCTACCAAAATGGCGTGTTCGGTGATCATAATTGACGATACACCGTGTTTTTTCATTTTTTTAGCGGTTTGCCTAATGCTTGCGTCGGGCGCGAGGGTAATTGCAGTGCGGGTCATTAGCTCAGATATTCTTCGCTCAGACCAACTATCGTTTTTACTTTTATAATGCGATGAAAGCAAACGGTTAGCGTGTGCTCGCACAAAGTATTGCTCAAACGGTTTATATTGGCGGCGTAAAAAGTCGAAGTGCTCTTGGGAGAGCATATACACTATACCTTCTTTTTGTACCTGCAACCTATTTTGAATTGCTTCCCCTGTTAACAAAGAGGGGTAACCAAAATAATCACCTTGGGCTAAACGTTTTACTACATCGCCTTTTGCATCGACAAGGTCGTATAAGCCTGAGCGAATTAAAAATAGCTTTGGACTTTGCGTTTGCAGCCATTGCGCTTGGTTTTCTCGGGTTAAATACACACTATCAATATGCCCTACAAAATACTCACACGCACTGTCGTGCAGCATGCTAAACGGCGCCTGCATACACACAAACTGGGCAACTTCCTGCTGCTCTACACTCATTGTTGTACTCATTAAAAAGTATACACAAAACCTAATGTACTCATTATTTAAACAAATAAAAAGCCCGACTAAAGTCGGGCTTTTGGTGCTTTATTTTTAAGTAGGCTTAACACATTAATGTGCGTGTGCTTCACCTGACCCTTTTGGATTACGAATACCCTCCACCATTTGCTGTATTTCAAGCGGAGTCGATTTTGTTAATTTAAGCACTATTGCGGCAACCACAAAGTTGATGACCATACCCACTAAACCGATTCCTTCGGGTGAAATACCTAAGAACCAATTTTCTGGGCTATTGAGCTCAGGGCTTACAAATTTAAAGAAGATAATATACGCAGCGGTAAAGCCTATACCGGTTATCATGCCGGCAATGGCACCTTCTTTGTTCATTGTTTTAGAGAATATCCCCATAATAATTGCAGGGAAGAAACTCGCTGCCGCTAAACCAAAGGCAAATGCTACTACCGATGCCACAAACCCAGGCGGGTTAATTCCAAAGTAAGCAGATATTACAATAGCAATCATCGCGGCTAACCGTGCAGCCAATAGCTCTTGTTTATCGCTTATGTCGGGTTTAAGGGTTCGTTTAAGTAAATCGTGCGACACCGAGGTCGAAATAACCAGTAATAAACCTGCTGTGGTTGAAAGCGCAGCAGCAATACCACCGGCCGCAACAAGTGCAATTACCCATGCTGGTAAATCAGCAATTTCAGGGTTAGCCAGTACCATAATATCGCGGTCTACTTTTACTTCGTTTGCGCTAGTCGGATCTTCTACTTTACCGGCGGTGTAAAACATTTTGCCGTCGCCGTTTTTATCATTAAAGGTAATTAAGCCTGTGCGTTCCCAGTTTTTGATCCACGCAGGCGCTTGAGCGTACTCTGTACCGCTACCATCTTTACCGTTAATGGTGTCAATCATGTTTACGCGTGCAAACGAAGCAACTGCAGGTGCCGTAGTGTAAACAATGGCAATAAATACCAGTGTCCAGGCTGCAGAAATACGGGTATCTTTAACGCGAGGTACAGTGAAAAAACGTACAATTACATGCGGTAAACCGGCAGTACCGACCATTAAAGCACCAGTAATAGCGAATACGTCAATCATGCTTTTAGAGCCTTCGGTGTATTGTGCAAAGCCCAGCTCTGCGCTTAAACCGTCGAGCTTATCAAGTACATACATGCCTGAGCCATCACTTAATGTGGCACCAAAACCGGTTTGTGGGAAGAAATGGCCTGTCATCATCATTGAAATAAAAATAGCAGGCACAAGGTAGGCAAATACAAGCACACAGTACTGCGCTACTTGCGTATAGGTAATGCCTTTCATGCCGCCAAGTACCGCATAAAAGAATACAATCACCATTCCAATATAAACACCAGTTTCAATTTCTACTTCTAAAAAGCGCGAAAATACCACACCTACACCACGCATTTGCCCAGCAATGTAAGTAAAGCAAATAAAGATCGCACACAAAATAGCAACAACACGTGCTGTTTGTGAGTAGTAACGGTCGCCTATAAAGTCAGGTACAGTGAATTTGCCAAATTTACGTAAGTAAGGCGCTAAACACATAGCGAGTAATACATAGCCGCCAGTCCACCCCATTAAGTAAACACCGCCATCGTAACCTGCAAACGAAATAATACCCGCCATTGAAATAAACGACGCTGCGCTCATCCAATCGGCTGCGGTTGCCATACCATTAGCTAGCGGAGGTACGCCGCCCCCTGCCACGTAAAACTCATTTGTAGAGCCTGCACGCGCCCAAATTGCAATGCCGATATAAAGCGCAAAACTTAAACCAACAATTATAAATGTGAGTGTTTGAACATCCATTACCTAGCTCCTATTCGTCTACGCCGTATTTTTTATCTAACGTGTTCATTTTGAAAACGTAAACAAAAATCAAAGCTACAAAGGTGTAAATAGCGCCCTGTTGTGAAAACCAGAAGCCAAGTTTAAACCCAAAAAAACGTACTTCATTGAGTACATCTACCAGTAATATGCCAAAGCCAAATGAGACCACAAACCATACTGCTAGTAACTTAAACAGTAGTGAAATGTTTTCTGCCCAATAAGCTTTTGCCTGTTCTTCATCTTTAAAAGCCATTTTTATTTTCCCCTTTAAGCATTGCATAATTGCAATGAGTGGTTTTTTTATAGTCGGTTATTAATTTAGCAACGCGGCGTAAAGAGTGAAGTGAGACCATAGTCGTAACAGCTTGTTAACGTTTACGTAAACTGCAGATTAAGCTATATTTAAAAACCAAATAATAACTATTTTTCAATAACTTAATTTTTAAAAAAGGATGTTCATCACAAAACTTAAGTGTATTTGTGTAAAAATGCGACATTAGTCTAATAAATCAACAAAACTATAAATAGCCATTTAAAATCAATTAGATAAAATCAGCATTGAAATTTTGAATAAAATTGTGCACGCACACTTAAAGTTATCTCTGGTATTGTGTATGGGTATAAATAATAAGGTTTAATAACAACATGACTGCTGTACTGATTTTTGTAGCACTGGGCTATATTGGCGTGCTGTTTTGGCTTGCTAATTGGGGCGATAAAACAACACCACTGGCTAAACGGATTAGCCATCATCCTTTTGTGTATTCGTTATCGTTAGGGATTTATTGTACCTCGTGGACGTACTATGGGTCGGTTGGTACAGCTGCCACCAGCAGTTGGAGCTATTTGCCTATTTTACTGGGGCCCTCATTGTTGTTCGTTTTTGGCCAAGGTTTTTTACGCAAACTGGTATTAGTAAGCAAAAAACAAAACATTACCACCATTGCCGACTTTATTTCTGCGCGTTACGGTAAGCGCCAAACCAGTGCAATACTGGTCACTGTTATTGCTCTACTTGCTACCATTCCCTATATTGCACTGCAGTTAAAAGCACTTAGTACCAGCTTTTTGCTTTTGCAAAACAGCAATCAAATCTCTGGCGAAATACTTACTCTCACCGCCACGTTAATTATGGCGCTGTTTGCAATATTTTTTGGTACCCGTAAGGTAGATGTTACCGAATACCGCTCTGGGCTCATGCTAGCAGTTGCCTTTGAGTCCATGATCAAACTCATCGCGCTTGTTGCCGTTGCTGGATTAGCTCTGTACACCTTATTTAATTTACCTAACCTTACGGGCGATAAAGTCACAGAGTCGATGTGGCATCATTGGGGCGACTTTAACTTTTTTAGTTTTAACTTTATTGGCCAATCACTTATGGCTGCCGCGGCCATAATATGTTTACCACGGCAATTTCATGTTACCGTGGTAGATAACCAAGACAAACGCCATTTATTTACCGCTCGCTGGGCTTTTCCGCTGTATTTATTACTCACCGCCGCGATGATAATTCCTATTGCTACTGCCGCAATTCACCCCAGCATTGGCAGTAGCTTTTCACCCGACAGCTTTGTATTAGCGCTTCCACTTATTCACGACCAAGCTTTTTTAAGCACCTTTGTGTTTATTGGCGGGCTAAGTGCAGCCACCGCTATGATAGTCGTAGCTACACTTACCCTTAGCACCATGATCTCTAACGATGTAGTGCTGCCGCTTATGCTACGCCGTAAATTTAAGCGCAACTTAATTACCAGCAGTTATAAATCGCAAATTTTATTAGTCAGGCGCTTTACCATAGCTGGCATTTTAATATTGGCTTACTTTTATCAGCAATGGTTTGGGCACGGCAGCGCGCTTGCAAGTATGGGGCTGGTGGCGTTTTCATTAGTAACGCAGCTGCTCCCAGCTATTGTAGGCGGACTTTACTGGCGTAAAGGGCATGCTTATGGTGTATATGCGGGTTTACTTGCAGGGTTTATTTGTTGGGTACTATTTTTAATGATGCCAATTTTAGATGCCGGCAGCGCCCTTAATAGCGAGCTTCAGCAAACACTTATTACACGCGGCACGCTCATTGCCTTATTTGCTAACATTGGTTGTTATATTAGCTTTTCGTTAGGGGCAGAGGAGCGCTTGATAGACAAAATTCAAGCAGCTGCGTTTGTTAACCCTAAAGATCAGGCTATTTTATCGCGCCGTTTAAACAAAAATGTTAAAGCCACGGTTTACGACTTTAAAATACTGCTGCAAACCTTTTTAGGTATTCAACGCAGCCAACAAGTACTGGCGCACTTTTCACTTTCGCACCAGCTAAGTGACAATAATGCCCACCCCGAACCCGAATTTATAGCCTACTGCGAACGTGCGTTAACTGGGGTGTTAGGGGCATCTTCAGCGCAGGCACTAATACGTACGGTTTCATCGGGTAAGCGTATGGCCTTTGAAGAGGTGGTTAACTTTTTTGACGAAACCACACAGGCACTGCAGTTTAACCAAAACCTGTTGTATACCTCGCTCGAAAATTTAAGCCATGGTATTTCGGTGGTCGATAAAGACTTAAAACTGGTGGCATGGAATAAACGCTACAGCCAAATGTTTTGCTACCCAGATGGCTTTTTAGAAGTGGGGCAACCCATTGAAGATATAATTAGATACAACGCAGTACGCGGTGAATGTGGCCCTGGCGAAATAGAGCGCCAAGTAGAAAAGCGCGTTCAGCATTTAAAAAATGGCAGCTCGCATCACTTTATTCGCCACCGCCGTAACGGCCAAGTATACGAAATGATAGGCAACCCTCTACCCGATGGCGGTTTTGTAACAAGCTTTTCTGATATTACAAACCATATAAGTACGCAAAATGCGCTTGAAGAAATTAATATGGATCTTGAAAACCGCATTGAAGCGCGAACTCAAGAAGTACAAACCATCAATAAAGACTTACAAGCCCAAATAGATAGCCGAGTAAAAACAGAGCAAGCACTTACTTTAGCTAAGCGCGAAGCAGAGCAAGCTAACGATAGTAAAACACGGTTTTTAGCATTAGCAAGCCATGATATTTTACAGCCCCTTAACGCGGCGCGTTTGTACCTTGCAGCCATTGATGAAACACAACTTGATACCACTAACCAAAATAGTTTTAATAAGCTTGGCCACAGTTTAGACTCAACCGTGCATTTAATGTCGGCTTTACTAGAAATAGCTAAGTTAGAGCAAGGCGCAATGACCCCTACCCCACGCCACTTTTGTATAAACGATATACTTATGCCACTGCAAAGCGAGTACGCTATTTTATCAATCGATAAAGGCTTAAAGCTTACGGTGCGTTCAAATGCACAAATTGTGCATAGCGATATTACCTATTTGCGCCGAATTATACAAAACTTGGTGTCTAATGCGGTTAAATACACCGAAACAGGGCGAGTTTTAATAGCGTGCAGAAACCGTAAACATAATTTACGTATAGAAGTATGGGACACGGGCCCTGGCATTAGCGAAATAGAACAAGCTAAAATATTTAACGACTTTTACCGTATAGAAGCCGGTGATAACAAAGGCGTAGGTTTAGGGCTAGGCGTTGTAAAACGTATGGCCGATTTACTGAGCTTAGAGCTAGATGTGCACTCTGAGCCTGGTAAAGGCAGCCGCTTTAGTATTGAAGTGCCTTATGGTGATACGCAGTTTGTACAACAAAAAGTTAAGGCCAACAGCTTGGTAGAGAACCGCGCTGCAATTAATATTATGGCCGTTGACGATGACCCCGAAAACCTAGCTGCAATGGCTAGCCTACTTAAAAAGTGGCAAGCCAATTACACCTTGTTTGATGACGTTGATAACGTACTAGCGCATGCGAAACAACACGCAGCGCCCGATGTAATTTTAATGGATTATCAATTAGGTAATGAGTACGATGGTATTTCGCTTATAAAAACACTGCGAGATATATGGCAAAGCGAAGTGCCGGCCATACTTATAACAGCCGTACGCGATACGGAACTTAAACAAGAAACGAAAGCCGCTAATATTCATTATTTAAGTAAGCCTATTAAGCCGGGTAAGCTAAAAGCACTGCTTAATCACAGTACTTAGGCTCTGCTCAAAAGTGTAAAACAAAGCCCAACAAATTGCTGGGCTTTTGTTCATAGCTTATAGCTACAATTATGCTTGTTTTACGCGGCTTCTAAGCTTTTGAAACAACCAGCTTAGCCCCACTAGTGATAAACCCAAGCCAATAAACGACAGCGCTTTTAAAAGCCCTGTTAAATTTGCCATATCCACCAAGAACACTTTTAAAATAACGGCAGCTAATACTCCTAAACCTATTTTTTGGATTAATAGCTGATTTTTTAAATGCCCTAGCACCACAGTAATAGCCCCTAACACGAGCCAAATAACCGAGTAGCTATAAAGCTCTGCGTTGCTTGCTCCTGTTGATATGTAAATATAAGGGCCTTGCCAGTATTGGCGTATAAAGCCATTAATTGCCAGCACACTCAACGCACCCGCTACTATAAGTATAAATGGCGCTACTTTTGTATACAGCGGTTTAATTAACCTATAAAGCCAAAGCACTAAACCCGCAGGCACTAACCAAAGTAAAAATAGCCAATTAAATACAATAATTTCACCAATATAAATAGCACTTAAAAATGGGTTGGCGTTTAGTAAGGTGCTCAGTGCCGTAATACCCGCAGCGCCGGCTAATACCATGCCTGCCACTTGGTATAATTTAGCTAAGCTACCAGCAATACGAGCACGGTGTAAATATACACAACCCATTGCAAGCCAATTACAGGTGAGTAAAGTTTGTTCGTAAAAGCTTAAAGAGCCAAACTGCGGATAATGCCCCACCAGTTGATAGCTGGTTTCGGTGGTAATAAATAACGCTAAGCAATGCAGCGCTGCGCCTTCTAGCCAAACTTTTAACTGAGATGCGCTAAAGCATTTGGCTGCCGCGTAAAATAACACCACGCACAAAGGATAAACGACTAAACTCCAGTGCACACCCAATACACTAAGCGCCTCGTAACTTGGGGTCCACGGTGACAATGTAAGGCGAAGTAATAATGCAGCTACCAGCGCTTTAATTGGCCAATGTGGCATAGGCACGCGATAGCGGTTTATTAACACGCTAATAAGTAAAACCTGAATCGCCAATGCAATAGTTAAACCGCTGTCATTTAATAACATAGTGATAGCAAGCGTGATGTTGGCATTTGCCCCCACCCAATATGTAAAGCGCTGAAAAAGCGTTGCGCCACCCATTGCGCACTTAATTAAAATGGCGCTACTTATAAGTAGTATCACTGCCCACAACGGATAGGCTGCGGCCAAGGCATGGTTTGGGATGATAGCGTATAAGGTGGCAATCATTATAAATACACTAAACGAAGCAGTAATATGAAAAGCCAAGCGTTTAGGCGCCCACTTTATACCAAAATAAAGTCCACATGCGCTCAGTGCTAAACCTAAAAATAAAGCGCTCCCATATGGGTGTTTAAAAATAAATAAAGAGTCTGAAAAATCAATATAATATGACGGCGTGCTTAGTAGTATTAGTGCAGCAATAATTAACGCTGCCCCCTGCCATAAATCCCAGCGGCTATTTTTAATTACTAAAAACAGTAAGGTTAATATGCCCAATGCATTTATTATTTGCCATTGAAGGTAGTTATCACTATCAAAAAGCATAGCTATTAGCAAAGGGACAATACAGGCAAGCATTAAAGGGTGACTAGGGAGTGCGTTTATCAGGCGTTTTAAACTATGTGGGCGCGTTTCAACCACCGCTAGTTTTAACCCTAAGCGCGGTACGGCAATTAAACCAATAACACTTAATAGCCCATACGTGCCCATAAGCCAAATGGTGCTGCTGTTAGCTATGGTAAAGCCAACAATATACCAGCCTAAATGCCCCGCCCACAGCAGATACCACAACCATGCTCGCTGTACTTTATGTGCCACCAACGCCGCTGATAAGCTAATAAAACCAATATACATATACAGCGCAAATAAATTATTGCTGCCAGTATTGACCAGTACGGGAACACAATAAGCACCAATAATGCCTAGTACGGCTAATACCGGGCCAAGCATTATTGCCATAGCGCTCGCACTTATGGCAATAACCCCTAGTACAACAAAGGCTGACAAGGGGCTGATGAGACTATAGCTACTATACGCTAATAAGGTCAGTGCAAAGCACGTAATAAATCCCCCTGTGGCAAGTGCTGCAGGTATATAGTTATTAAACCCTTCGAATACACTATTTTTGTAATGCATATAAGCCGCGGCTGCAATTAAGCCACCACCAAATAGACCGCCCAAGGTTAAACGCATCGTAGGAGAGAGTAGCCCAGCTTCTAAACTGTACTTTGCTAAAAATATACCGCCTAACGCCAATGCTATTGCGCCTATCCAAGTCATCCAATTTTGTTCAAAGTCGCTACGCAATTTTTCAAAAAGAGAAGTAAAAAGTGAGGGAGTGAGATTTTTACTGCCTAGCTTATGGTTACTTTCAGAAACATTAGCGGGAGGCTTTATTGATGAAGCTGGTGTTTTTACCTGCTCACGAGGCTGATTTGACTGCTTAGGTTGATTAGGACTAACTTGATTAAAAGTCGGCTCATTGCTATTGGCTTGAGCCGTGTCCGCATGCTGGGCTGTGGAGAAATCGACGCTTTTATCTTCGCCTTCATTGTGGCTTAGCTTGTTATTAGCTAGTTCTAAACTGAGTACTTTTGCTTTTAATTGAGCAATTTCTTGCTTTAAGTTACTTAGTTGTGCAATTGCTATAATACCGCAAACTGCACCGGCCATTATTGCAAATGCAAATAAACCTACTATTCCTAAAAACTCATCCATGGCACGCTCTTTTTATTTATTTTGTAATGAGTGTACCTAAAACTCTTTAAGTTTACGTAAGTTTTTGTTCAAAAAAAGCCCTAAACAATAATGCTTAGGGCTTTTACTTTCTAGAACGTGTTACATGTTACTTAGTCTACACTGTCTGTAATTGTGCGCGTTACACTCATTTTAAAGCCAGAGCTTGTTGTCTCATCGTGCTCTAAAATTAAGATGTAGTTACCTTCTTCGGTAAAATCTATATCACTTTGTTGAATTAACACTATTTGTTGGCCGTTATCTTCATATACGGCATACACAGTGTAAGCTTCATCATCTACGTCAATTTCTTCTTGGTCGTATCTATCTAAGCCATCAATTACATTGGTGGCGTCATCAACGGTTTCGCCATTTAAGGTAAAGTACACGTCAACTTCACTTACGGTTTGCCCAGCGTAGCTTTCAATTAGGTTAATAACCGAAATTGTATGGCTGTAGCTACTCGGTGTTAGGTTTTCCTCAACGCTCATCATACGTAAACCATTATCGATGTCGTTGTAGAAAACGCCTACCGCACTTTGCTCGCGCTCTAAGGTCATTAAAAAGTTATCGGCAAGCTTAGTGCCTTCCTCATCATACATTGCAACGCTGTAACTATTCGGCGAAAGCTCAACGTAATCGGTGTAGGTATCACTTGCTACTGTATTTGTATTGTTGACTGTGGTGCCACGGGTTGTGCTAAAGCTAACTGGCGAGTAATCGTCAACGGTATTTATAAAGCGCAGCTGCCCAAGCGCTGATTGATGTTTTAGTGCTGTAACGTAGTTATTGTCAGTCACAATATCAAGCGTGATACCATTTTCTTCTGTTGCATAGCTTGGGCGGATCATGGCTACGTAGCTTTCTTCATCATAAAAATAAACCGACTCTGACTCGTACACTACATCTGTACTACCTGCCTCAGTGATATAAATTGTATAGTAGCCCTCATCAAGGGTTTGTAAATCTAGCTCACTTAAGTACTGTGTTGATGTAAATAGTTCAGCACTTTCAAATACACCGTCATCGGTTGCTAGGTAAACATCGTAACTGGTATCTTCGCTGGTGATATTGTAAAAACCTAAATTAAACTCATCTGTATCGCTTGAAATGGGTACACTTAACTCTGTGAACGTCGGCTCATCAAAGTTACCACTCATAACAATAAGTTCGGTTTTATCACCTTTGATTGATACTTCTTGTTCGCTAATTGTAATGTAGCTATCGTTTGCATCTAAGTATTCAAAACTTAAATCGTAAGTACCGGTGCTGTAATTATGACGCGTGGTTACATCTGCAAAGTCGGTGCCCGAGCGCTCTGTTTCATCTACAAATAAACGCGTATATGGGCTGTTATATGAGCCGTTATATAATTGTACGTAGCCTGTATCACTTGAGCCGTCGCTGCCGCCACAACCAACTAAAATAGACATTAAACTTAGAGGTAAAGCAGCTTTCAACAGAGAGTTGGTCATTAAAGTTTCCTTATTATTAAAATCACTATTATGACGTCTTTGCTGCATTTTAATTTCATAGTTTACAAAGTATTACCCTCGCTGACAGTTCTTTACGAAAACGTTTAAAAGTGTAATAAATGTGCAAATAATAAGGATATTTGTGTAGAAAACTTAAGGGGCTATTTTATATTGATCTCGGCCATTATTTTTAGCAACGTATAAAGCCATGTCTGCCCGCTTCATTACCTTGTCGAGGGGCTCGTTAGCGCTTTGCAGCGCCATACCAATACTTACGGTAAGCTGTTTGACCTGTTTAACTTTAATATTGTGTGCAATGTCTATTAGTTGCCCACAAAATTCAGCCGCTTGGCTTATATTACCGGTAGGCAAATAGCCGCCAAACTCCTCACCGCCTAAACGAGCAAATACTGCATTATTAACAAATGCACTATTATACTTAGTAGCTAACTGCTGTAGCACTAAGTCACCCTCATCATGGCCAAACTCATCATTAATAGCCTTAAAATGATCAATATCTATAATTAAAATAACGTAAGGCGTACTAGGGGCAGTTTTAACATGTCGATAAAAATAGCGTCTATTATGTACTTGTGTAAGATCGTCCGTTATCAACTCGTGCGCTAAACGGTTATGTATACTTTGTACAAAACGCATGGTCTTAAATAATCCATAGGCGGTAAAAAGCATTCCCATGGTTCTGCATAAGTCTTCAAAATAAACACTCATCCAATAAGGCTGCACAACTAATTCATCTATTACATCAGCCGTTGTACCCATACTCCATAGCAATAAACCTAAAGTAGAAAACACGTACGCTTGTTTTGAAAGCTCAGAGCATTGCACTATCCAAAATAAAAATACGAGCACGATGAGATTGCAAAAATCGGTAGTAAAACCATACACATTGTTTTGCACGTTTAAAGGGGGGAAAGTATTTAAAGCATAAAGCGAGAAGGTAATGATATAAAGCAATAATGCTATACTTACCGCTTTATTTACCCAACTCATTTTATAAAAGTTTGATAATCTAACAGTAAGTTTTACAGTTTCAATCATATGCTGTAGTTATTTGGTGCGTTATTAACAAACTATAGCATATAAGAAAAAACCGTTATGAAAGTGTACTTTAAAGTATTTGTTGCTTTGGTCCTTTAGCATAAAAATGACCTGAGACTTAAGCCAAGCAATGCAAAAAAATACACAGCTCAACTATAGAACTGCAGCTTTGGTATCAAGCCGCAGTTATGGCGTAGTGTAGTTAACTTTAAAGTTTAAAAGCTATATTAGGGTGCTTATACCCCACAATGCCAATACTAAAATAGTAATAGCAATCATCGCTTTAGTTTTATGTTTACTGATTATTTGCTCAGCTTTATTACCTGCGTAATAAACCACTATTGCTAATCCAAAATAGCGAATTGAACGAGCAATACCAGAAGCGAGTAAAAACAACCAGATGGAATATTTAGTAGCGCCTGCTGCAAGCATTGCTATTTGAAACGGTATGGGCACAATGCCCAGCGTCATTACAAACCAAAACCCTTGATTTTGCATTTGCTGCTTCACATTTTCAAACTGCTCCTGGCTCGAAAACATTTCAATAACCCAGTCACCTATCGCGTCAAATAAATAATAACCCAGTGCATAACCAAATAAAGCACCAATAATACAGCCTAATGTCGCCATAAGGGCGATTAACCACAGCTTCTCACGACGCGCTTGCATAAGCGGAACAAGCACAGCCTCAAGCGGGATAGGCACTATCGTGGACTCTAAAAACGACGCCACCGTAATGCCTGTAAGCATGTGCTTTGAGTCAATAAAGTGTCGTGTTTTTTCTTTTAGCTTTTTTTGAATAGCCATGTAAATCCCTTAATAAGTTGCCACTTTACTCAGAGTGTATAGTAAAGAATATTAAGGTAGGCTTAAGTATAAAAAAAGCCCGTTAAAGACGGGCTCTTCTTAAATAGCATAAGTTAATTAAATAGTTGAGTTGTAAACATCAAACTGCATTTGCATAACTCTAGACTGTTCACCTTCAACTAAGGCAATAACACGGGTTTCTCGACCTTGTAGCTCTGGCGGAATTTTTTTAGTTTCAATAAACGTTTGTTGTGAAATTTGATCTTCGTTCACATTAAGCGCAAGCAGTGCTGACTTGACTGTTTCAATACGTTTTAACGCTAACTTTCGGTTGTATTCTAGTGATCCCTTTTTACTCGTATCCCCAATCAAAATAACACTCAATAATGGTGAGTTTTCAATAGAGCGGGCAAACTCAGCTACTTTTTGCTTTGCATCAGTAGTAAGTACATGCTTATCAAATTCAAAGTTAATTACCACACCACGTGTTGTACTTATGTTTTTCTCAAGCGCACAACCGTCGTTATCGGTAACTGCTTTAAGGGGCGTATCTGCACATTTATCGCGCTCGTTAATAATCCCGTCTTGGTCTTGATCAAGCAAATCATTAGACTGTAACTTTTGCTCGTACGGCCCAGGCTCTGTCGCACAGGCAGTTAAAAGTAAAGCGGCACTTAATAAAGCTATTTTTTTCATTATTATCTATCTCCAAGCTGCCAAGCATCTGGCTTATCTACTTTTAAGGCACTCACTAAACGACCCGTTGCATTAATTAGTCTGTAACTTGCAATACGTTGATCATACGCTGATTCAATATAGTTTCTTCTTGCAGTAAACAACTCAATTTGCGAATCAAGAACATCTAATAGTGAACGCCGCCCTAAGCCAAACTGTCTTTCGTAACCTTGTTGTGCCACTTCAGCATAACCAACGTTTTCCTGATAAAACTTCTTTTGCTCGTCTAAAAACACATAAGCATTCCACGCAAAGCTAGTAGCCTCTTTGACCTGTCTGTGGGTTGAATCTTTTACTGCTACAGCTTCTTGATAGCGCCATTTTGCGGCATCTGTATTTGCATTTGTTTTACCGCCGCTGTATAAATCGTAACTCATAGTTAGCATTATACGACCATTGTCATCTCGCCCAGGCGATCCTGATATATTTCGGTTATCTGCAACATCAAGCTCTAAACTCACTTTAGGCCAGTAACCACTTTTTTCACGTTGTATTTGCTTATTCGCCGCTTGAATATCATAAATAGCCGCAGCTATTTCAGGGTGAGAAATTTTTGCAATTCTCATCGCTTCCTCTAAAGAGCTAGGTATAAAATGCGCATCTGCTTTAGGAATAACAAGGTTTTCGGGGTACTTGCCGACTAGATCATAGTAATTTGCTTGTATGTCTAATAAGTTGTTTTTAGCCGCTAAGTAGCCAGACTGTGATGTTGCCAAACGCGATTGCACTTGAGCTACATCGGCATCACTTGATAAACCACGCTGATGACGCTGCTCTATATCACTTAAAATCTTTTTATGTATTTCGATATTTTTTTCAGACAGCTCAATTAATTCAATTGCTTTAAGTAAATCTAAATACACTTGCACAACTTCAAGGCTGATGTTTTCTGCCTCAGAAATTAAACCAAGCTGATCGGCCCGCGCTTCATTATCTAAACGCGCTACCTCTGAAGAGGTGCTAAAACCATCGAACAGCATTTGTGTTATTTTTAAGCCCAGTTCACGGCGGTCGAGCTCAGTATCAAATTCGCTACCAGATTTATAATTAACGTGCTCATAACCATAGGCTGCATATAAACGTATTTGTGGTAAATATTCACTAAATGCACTACGTTTGTCACGATACTTAGCCTCAAAGCTCGCATATTTTTGCATTAAGCGAGGGTTTGTATTTAATGTTTCTGCTACCGATTGCTCTAACGTAAGAGCACTTGCATACCCCGGTGTTAAAGCTAAAACAGAGAGTAATCCTATAATTCGCATTTAATATTCCTATTATGGTTCACGCATGGCATTTGCCTTTGCTCTTAGCAAAGGTTTTAACCAGTAATCTAAAACAGTTTTTTTCCCAGTAATTATATCTACCTGAGTTTGCATACCCGGTATGATAGGCTGCTGAGCAATCTGACTTACGGTGGTTTTTATAAAAGCTTGGTAATAAGCGGTGCCATCTTCTAAATATTGCGCATCCGCACTAATGTATGTGACCTCACCTTCTAAACCTCCGTATATAACAAAATCATATGCAGTAAATTTTACCTTTGCAGGCATACCCACTCTTATAAAGCCAATGTCCTTAGGCTGTACTTTAGTGTCAATTAAGAGCTGATCATTTTGAGGGACAATCTCCATCATAACTTCACCAGGGTCGATGACACTGCCGATAGAACGCGAGACTATATTTTTAACCGTTCCTCTTACAGGCGCTCTTACCTGTGCTTTTAACAGCCTGTCCTCAAGCGCTTTACTACTTTGTGAAATTTTAGCCAGTTCATTACTCACTTCATCTAACTGATTTTGTGTATCGGCTAAATAATCAAATACAATCGCTTTGCGTTCTTCAAGTACCTGGCTTTTGGCTGCTCTAAGCTGCTGTAGCAGTGCCGTAGCTTGGTTTAGTTCACCTTTCATTGCAATTTCATCGCGTTGTAATTTAACCAGTTCCATTTCAGCAACGGCTCCAGCATCTACTGCGCTTTGCGTTAACTCTACCTCTCTGCTCGTAAGCTTTAAGCTTTGCTTTAACGCTGAAATATTAGCCAGTTGTTCATTACTTGCCTGCTCTTGTTGCAATAAGCTTTGCGTACGCTGCTGTAATTGTGACTCGAGTTGAGTTAAACGAGATGTGTAAGTGTTATAGGCTTGCCTATATACCTCTGGCGACACGCCTTTTCGTGGTATTTCTAGGCGCTGAATTGTGGCTCCAAAACTACTTTTATCATCAAGTTCAACACTTTTAAGCTCTGTTAACAGGCGGTTACGCCTTGCGAGTAAAGACTCTCGCTCTTGGCTTGATTCTGCAAAAGCGGCCGCAAAGCGAGTTTCGTCAATTAAAAGCAATGGGTCGCCCACTTCAACTAACTGTCCCTCATGTACAAGTACTTCTTTTAATATGCCACCGTCGAGGTTTTCTATTGTTTGTACACGCTGAACAGGAATAACAGTGCCTTGTCCAATAATTACCTCTTCTAGCTTAGCAAACTTGGCCCACAAAACGACTGATAACAGCAAAATAAAAACAATAATAACCAACCGCTTAGCTTGCTTTGCAGCTTGCAGCTGCCCCATATATAAATCAGCCATTATTTAGACACGCTCCCACTATTGGCATTACTTACTCGCGTCACTTTTTTACTCACCAGTTTTACGCCGCCCGATACTTTTTCGCTAAATAATGATTTGGGGGTTTCTATACTCTTTAATCGACCATGGTCAATAACAAAAATCCTGTCACATATTGAGAGCATCTCTTTGCGGTGGCTAGAAATAACAAGCGTTTCTGTACGCTCTTTTAAAGTTTTAATTAATAGTTTTTCATGCCCTTCATCCATAGCTGAGGAAGGCTCATCTAATAGGAGTAATGAATTATCACTTTGTAATATTGCGCGAGCAATGCAAACAGCTTGTCGTTGTCCTCCAGATAAAAATCGGCCGAATTCGCCTACTTGCGTTTCAAGTCCCGACTCTAAGCGATCAATAAAGCGACTCACACCTGATTGCACAAGCGCTTTTGTCAGCTCCGTTGGGTTGATGTTTTGAGCGCCTAACGTGATATTCTCAAGCACAGTGCCATAAAATAGGCTTGGGCTTTGTGCTACCCAGCCGCTTTGTCTACGTAACGCACTTAAAGACCAGTGTTTTATGTCAATGTCATCTATTAATAGTTGCCCAGACGTTGCTCTGTATTGACCTGCAATAATAGCCAGTAAGGTAGACTTACCGGACCCTGCTCGTCCATACAAACCAATTTTTTCACCTTTTTTGATATCAAAATTAATATTGTGAATAGCTTCAAGTTCTTGCTCATGGTATTGAAAACTTAAATAACGCGCTGTAATATTGCCATTTAAAGAAGCATCAATTGTACTTTCGCCACTTTGCTGCTCTTGCTCTAATGCCATTATATTTTTAACTGACTCAATAGCTGTTTGCGTTTGTTTGTACTTTAAAACAAGCCCAGCCAACGAAGATATAGACCCCGATGCTCGACCACTTAACATAACAATAGCAATCAGTGCGCCCATACTAATGTCACCATTACTTATTAAGTAAACACCAAATACAATTAAGCCTATGCTAGTAAATTGACTTAAGCTTGCCACGGTATGTGTAAGCGTTGTAGCACTATGGCGAGATTTGTTTTGCCAATCAACCATTTGAGCGAGTGTTTGCTCAAGCTTTTGCTGCGCATTTGCCTGGCCGTTCATCTGTTTTAATTCAACAAGTTGGTTTAAGTTTTCAATTAAATACGCTTGGCGCTGAGTTGATAACTTAGAGGCCTGCTCTACGCTTTCATTTAATTTAGCTTGTAATACAATACTTGTAATAATAACAATGCTGAGCACAGCAACAGGGATAAGTACAATCAACCCCCCAAGCCAAAATATCAATGCTAAAAACAATAAGGTGAAAGGTAAATCAATAACAGAAACCAATGTGGCAGAAGTAATAAACTCCCTTACACTGTCAAAATCTTGCACTTGTTTGGCGTAGGCACCTGCAGAGGCTGGGCGTTGCTCAAGCCTCATACCCAACACCTTAGCGTACAACATACTACTGATACGTAAATCTATTTGTCTACCGGCGGCATCAGTTAAATGCCCTCTTGCTTGCTTTAACAACCAGTCAAAAATAATCGCTATTGTGGCACCCGTTGCTAATACCCATAAGGTATCTAACGCTGCATTGGGTACAACACGGTCATACACATTCATAGTAAATAGTGGCACTACTAATGCGAGTAAATTTACCGTTAGTGACGCCAATAATAATGAGTTATAAAATGGTTTTACCTGCTCCCAAGCAGGTCTTAGCCAACCGGGGATACGGGTATGGAGTTTTTCTGAACGCTCATCGGTTACATCTTCGTGAGAGAGATACCAAATTAACTCTTTATCAATATCAGTTAACTGCTTTGGTTCCGCTCCATCTTGCGAGCTAAATGTACTTTGTCCCTTACTCTCAAAAAACCAAAAATAGCCATCTTTATCGAGTACCAAAGCAGGATAAGCATAATGCTTAGGCGCAGTTTGCTGCTGAGCACTGACATTAATATTACTCAATGCTTGTTCTAAATGATGAGCCGAAAACTCATTGCTAGGCAAACCAAGTAACAAGTTATCGCTTTGATGGCGTAAATGCAGGGCATCAGCAATGTGCTTGCCAAGTAGCTGCATTTGTTCTCGTTTTAAATTTAACTTCATACGTTTTGATCGCCGTCTAGGCTTTCATTCATACTTTGAGCGAAAGCAGTGTCGCTGCCACTTGAGCCCTCACTATATGATTGAGCTTGAGCGCCGCTTGAGCTTGAAGTGTTACTTGCTGAAGCTGAAATTGTCACATCCACCTCTTCGGTGGGAGCTTGTTGAGTCTCACCGTTAAGTGTAGAAAACGCATTAAGTGTTAGCGTGAAGCTATCACCAGCGTCGGCATCAATAATTTCTAAGGCTTCAATATCAGTAATATCAACAGTCCATGTATCACCGATTTTTTCACCAAAATTAAAGCTGTACCCATCTGGTAAACCTGTAATTTCAATATAGCCCGTTTCATCTGCCGCAGGGTTTTGCAAATCTACATCTAGGTTTAAGGCGATATTATTAGTTGAATTACTTGTAACATCATTTGCAGCAGTCCATACAGGCGCATCAGCTTGAGGTTCTAACTCAATAATAAATTCTGATGATTGTGTCTCACCCACACTTGTTACTGTTTC
Organism: Pseudoalteromonas sp. S3785; assembly: GCF_005887365.1. Lineage (NCBI taxonomy): Bacteria > Pseudomonadati > Pseudomonadota > Gammaproteobacteria > Alteromonadales > Pseudoalteromonadaceae > Pseudoalteromonas > Pseudoalteromonas sp. S3785. The sequence goes on from NZ_PNCT01000002.1 coordinate 54,701, forward strand.
ACCATTAATTTGTGCGGTATCAACAGTTGCAACATCAACACTCATGTTTAATGTTCCAAAGGCAAGGCCACCGGCATTAAAGTCAAAGTTTTCGATTGAGTTACTGTCACTGGTAATTGTTGCACTAAAGCCGCCATTACCATCGCTAGTAAAGAACACAGTTTCACTTCCTACTGTGATAAACGCTTCACCGTCTACAAACTGCAAGACTGAATCATCTGAATCTGCGGCTATATTCACCGTTAACTGAATTGTCTCCGTACCATCCGCTTCTTCACTAAAGGCCTCTAAGTCAATAGTTAGGGTGTCATCTTCTTGTCCATCGTAGCTTTCAAACGGCTTTTTAGAAAAATCCAATGCATCGGCTTCTGGGTTTACAACAACCATAAACGAGGCTGAAGTCTGTACTATTTCACCTGGTGATTCATCCTGAGTTAGCGCATTTAGGGTTAATTCAAATTCACCACTAAAATCAAGTGGCGGTACAATAATCAAACCAGCTAATTGCTCAGCAGTAACAGTCCAGCTTGTGGTGTCTTCACCATTAAAGGTGCCACCATCTTTACCATTATTAACAAGTAAATTACCATCAGCATCTTTTAGTACGGCATCTTTTGGTACGCCAGAGATAGTAATTGAAATAGTTTCTGAGCCGTCATTATCTTTTAGCAGTGCACTTAAGCCCGTTAATGCTATATCAGTATCTTCGCTACCTTGTGCATCTGCTACTGTTAATACTGCTTCGTCAGTCACTGCCTCCACTGCAATACTAATTGTATTAGTAACTTGCGTTGTATCTGTGGCAGTACCTGTACTTAATTGTGCAGTATCAACAATGGTTGCCGTTATTTGAATATCTATGTCAGTACCAGATTGATCTTCAGTTGGCTCAACCCCAATACTTGCCAGTGCAGCAGCAAACTCTGCCTCTGTACCGTTATATGTGTACGTGTTATCGCCGTTATCGGTAAACTTGCTATCAGGGTCATACAATCCAACGCCATCCGGTAAGGTAATAATAATTGGCTGAGAAAAATCAACTTCTTCAACCCCGCCATTTTGCTCTGGGTTTGACTCATCATCTACTTGGTTTAAATCGGTTAAAGCTAATGTTAAGCCAAGTGCTGTGGTACGGTTATCTTCCTTAATTTTGCTAATAGCAGCACTGAACTCACCACCATCAGCGACTGGGGTCACATCTATTTCTAAAGATTGCGTGTCATCAATATATTCATCGCCACTATCATCATCTACCGCAATGATCGTTACCGGAATAATTAACTGCCCTGAATAGTCATCACCAGCACTGGTAAAGCTTAAATTACCAAGTGATCCTTCAGGAATAATATACTCAGCAACTTCACCGTCATCTCCTGGAATTGCGATAACACCATCACCTTCAATAATAAGACCTTCAGGTAAGTTATCTGCACTTATGTAAACAGTAACGGTATCGTTTTCATCGTCAGTTAAACTGGTATTAATATGCCCTGTAAAATCAACTGCTTCATCTTCTACTGCATCTACCACCGAAATTTGTAACTGCCCTACTTCAGAAGCCTCTGACGTACTACCGTCTCCTTCAACAGTAAAGTTAACGGTAAAGTTGTCACTTAGTAATACCGCATGGCTGCCATCGGCTACGCGCGCTTTAACAGTAACCTCTATATCACCTGTAGAGTTTTGTGCTTCTAAGGTTACATCAGCAAGTAAGTCATTAATTACATCTGTTACTGTGTCACTTGTGCCTGCATCAATAGGTATAATCCACCGGCCAGAGCCATCTGGGTACGCACCATTTGGATGAAGCACCTCTATATTTACGCCATCAGGGAGTATTATCTCTATGTGAGTAATAACCTCAGAGCCATCAACATCTTCTTCAGTAAAGCTAACAGCCCCCGATAGGCTTAGTGTTCTGCTTGAGCTAGTTATTGTGTCATCCGTTGCTTCAAGACGGGTAACAGCACCACTGTTATCGCGCTCAGCACTACTTTGGGTATCAACCTGTCCATTAACAGTGACTGTAACTTGACTACTAATATCCTCGCTCACACTGCCTACATTAGAGGTATCGGTCACCGTGTAAAGTACATCAACAGTTAGCGTGCCAGAGAAATCCTCATCAGGCAGCAAACGCACTCTATCGCTGGCTAAAACATCCTCAAGCGTTGGGTATTCGTCATTAATTAAATCAGCTAAATCAAACCCACTACCTGCGCTCACTTCGCTGCTATCAACGTACAAGGTAGTGTTTGCTGGTATACCTGTAATTACAGCACCTGTTATTGTTTCTGACCCGTCGCTGTCGATTAAATCTGGGTTAAAGTTAAGCGCAATACGTGTATCTTCATTGCCTTCAGACGTTGTTGCTAGGCTTTGCGTATTATTGTCGATTGTTGGATTAAAGTTTGTAGTTACAGCAATGTTGTAATCAGCAGTATCACCATCAGCCTCTGTCGGGACTACTTTAATATTAAAGTTAACTTCACCACTAAAGTCATCAACAGGCGCTAAATAGTAATTTTCCATCTCTGCGGCCGTTAAGCTATACATTGGCTTGCCATTAGCATCAGTACCAACAATTGATAAATTAGCAGGGTCGCCGTTTACATCTACTAGCATTACCGAGTCTGGTAAGTCAGAAATAACTAAACTAATTGCTTCTGACTGATCCACATCAGAGGTCACAATTAAGAAATCTAAACGTAGATTAGTATCTTCTATGCCTTGAGTATTTTGCAGCGTAAAGTTGTTTTCATCTACTGTAGTAAAGGTCCAGTTATCATTGCTGTTTTCTTCATCAAGCTCTGGTGGGTCTATTTTACCTATAACCGTAAGTTGTAAAGTATCAGGCTGTGTACGTGCTTCTTCACCAGTGCTGGTTTCTGTTGCTATGGCTGTAACCGTAATATCAAATGTAGCATCGGTTGCACGGCTGGCATCTTCTTTTTGTTTTAAGAATATGTTCCCTGCTTGCAGCTCTACATCACTTACAAGCCAATTGCCATCTGCATCTTGAATTAACACATCTCCATTTTCGTCTACCAGCTCAAAACCTTCTGGCAATATAACTTCAAAACTAAGCGTTTCGGAGCCGTCTTGGTCAATCAGTAAACCTCTGAATAAGTCTATAGCAGGGGTGAGCGAATCTTCATCTACGGTTTGGTTACGCACAAATAAGCGAGGCTCATCAGCAACAGGGGTTATTTCAACCGTTACCGTTTGCGTACTTGATGATGCACTATCGTTGTTTTCAGCTTCTGTTGCTACAGCAGTAATATCAAAAGTAAACGTGCCCGCTACATGCTCTTCGCCAACTACAGTTAAGCTTTGTGCCTCTGCTGCGGTTATTTCATCACCGTTTGATAGCGTACGGCCATTGGCTGTAACAATTAGGCCCTCTTGTATATTATTGATTATATAAGTGAGTGTTTCTGAGCCATCTGTATCTTGCAGTGTAGCGCCAATATTAATAGCAGCTTCGGTATCTTCTGCAGTTGTGTAACTGTAATCGTTTGTGTTATCCCAATCAGGGGTGTCGGCCACTGATATAACACTTACTGCTTGAGTGGCATTGTATTCACGATTGCCATTATCAGTCGTTACTGTTGCATCAATAGTTAGGTTTACCGTTTGAGTTTGGTTTGAGCTATCGGCAAGCGGTTCAAATGTTAAAGCGCCGTTTATAGTTGCTACGCCATTAGCATCAATACTTAACTGGCTGCCACTTAGTACATAATAACCATCGGTAGCTGTTAGCTCACTGCCATTTAATAATAACTTTCCACCTTGTAAAGAACTTTCTTCAATACGTATTTGAGTAACCGTTTCATTTTGGTCAATATCGCCCGGGTTTACGGTAACAGTAATTGTAGAAGAGCCATCTTCATTGGCATCTGTTGCAGTGGTGGTCATCTCACCAATGTCATCACTTGTAGTCAGTGATAAATCTGCTGTCGCTGTATCACCGTCAGTATCTGTTACAACATAAGTGATTGTGTCAACAAAATCATTAGCTGATGAGCCAAATGTAGTGGTGGTAATTGTTACGCTACCATCTGAATTAATTGTAGCAGTACCGTAATCTTCATCACCATCATTTAAAGCGAATGTATCGCCCACATTTCTAACCACATCGTTATAAGTAATGCTTGTTACCGTCGCCCCATCAGCTCCCCCTTCAAGGTTAGCTAATAAATCGATTGTAACGGTTTCCCCTTCCGTCAATGCTTTACTTGCACCAGGTAAGCTTGGGATGTCATCAGTTACTGTGGCAACAACAACACTTTGTGAATTTGATATATCCCCGTCGGCATCTACCGCTACTAAATCGATTATTACATCAAGTGTATTTTCTCCATTGCCCGCTTCGTGGTCTAAGGCTTTGAATTGCTCATACTCAAAGGTTCCATCAGCATTAAACCTAACGCGGAAAACTGTTTCAGCTGCCCCGCTTTCGCCTGTTGGTGCTGTTGCTAAATACCAGCCATTATCGTCAGCTGTATTTGATAGCGTAACGTCTTCACCTGAAGAGGTGTAACCAGAAAAACTAAAACCGTCAGCTAGTTTCACTTCAACAACTTCATCTGAGCCTGACGTAACACTAATATTGCCCTCGGTTTTAATTGAGTCGTTATTACGCAAGCCTTCTTCGTCAACCACAGGAGCGCTGTCGCCTGAAGTTGTGACACTCGGTGACTGACCATCTTCTACGTTTACTGCTAATGCACTTTGTTCTCTAGTGCCATCGGCATCAGTTGAAATAATAGGTACGTTAATAGCAAGCGCTGTTTCTTGTGAATCTAAATGATCAATAGCCCCTACGATTTCAAAGACAATGTTGTAACTTTCAGAGGTGCCTGCAGCTACATCCACATCAGTTGGAAGAGTTACCGTAAATACAGTAACGCCATTAACTACACCGTTTGCGGTACCATCCTCATTAACTTGCCATGTAATCGGCTCACCGTTTTGGGTAAGAGCATTGCCATTGCTATCAAGTACCGCCTCACCTGAAGCTACATTCATACCAAGTGATTTAACAGCCTCACCGCCAGCCGTAATAGTAATGCTCTGTGTATCGGACTGACCAGTACTGCCTGTTTCTGGGCTTTCTGCGACATTGAACGTTGGCGAGGTTTGCGTTGCATTAGCACTATCTGTAACGTTTACAGTAATATTTTCTTCATCAATATCGTCATCTTGATCTTTCAATTCAATTGCAAGGTTAAAGCTACTATTACCGTTATTATCAATAGGGCGAATAAGCTCAATTGTATATTGTAAGTTTGCTTGGCTGCTTGTGCTGTTTGTGATCTCAGGTAAAGTAGCAATAAATACAGGGTTATTTATATCACCTGTATGTGCTGTAAGCGTTAAGCCATCCTCACTTAAAGTATATTGAATATCCTCGCCACCAGAGGTTAGTCCAGGTTGCGAGCCTGTAACAGCAAAGGTTAATGACGAAAAGCTATCACTGCCAATAACAGTATCTAATGTACCGCTAAATGTATCTGAGCCGGACGCTAAACCTGACTCATCAAGGTTTGCAGAATCTATATTGGCAAGCTGTGGTCCTGTGCCATCTACAATGGTTATGGTTACATTGCCATTACCGCTAATTACCGTACCATCACTATCCTCACCATTAACAGAAAGCGCAAAATCGATATTTTCTCCATCAGGATTATCAAGCGGTAAGCTGACTGTTGTTTGAACCCTAGCATCTAAATCTTTGCCATTGGCATCTTGCGTTGCACTTACGCTAAAGCGGATTACTTCGCTGCCATTTGCAGAGCCTATAATTGTTTTACCATCACCACTTAAAACAAAGCTAATAGCAGAGCCAGAACTAGTTAGATTCAACGAATTTAAGCTTGCAATAGTGTCATCAAAGGTAATTGAATCAGCAACAAGTGCATCAGAACCTGCAGCAACACTAAAGGATTTGTTATTCGTGGTAATAACACCATAATCGCTTTCTGTATAAGTAGCGGCTTGATTTGTAAAGCTGCCCGCACTGCCATCTTGTACTGTAAATGTGGCTGTACTGGTTGAGCTGCCAACTCCGTCGCGATCTTCTATTGTGTATTCAATCGTAAACTGTGGTGAAGGAGTTGAGTCTCGATTATCAAGCGCGTTAAAGCTCCATGTGCCATCGCTGTTAACCGTTAATGTACCTTCATCGGTTACTATCGTGGCTGGTGTACTTGTTGTTACACCATAATCAGTGCCATTAAATGTTACACTTGTAACGGTTGGTGCGCCTTCAACTACACTGTCGTTTGTGACTAAGCTACCTGTTGATACTCTACCCGCATCAGTGTCGGCTTCTGTAACTGTAAAGCTGTCGTCACTACTTTGTGGGGCAGAGTCGGTAATAGTCACGGCTGTTGGTACAACGACTAGTTCGGTTGTGCCATCGGTATCTGTTTGTAGTGCATCTACAAAAATATCAGTAAGTAAACTATCACTTTCACTTTCGTGATCAATAGGTGCATGTAACGTAGTAGTAAGTTCTCCACCTTCAAGCGACACACTTAACACTAAGTTACCTTGCGAGTCTTTTACCTCTAAAGATAAACCATCGCTTGCTAAGGTAACCGAAACAGGGTTGCCGTCTACCGTTAAGCCTTCAAGACCTGATTGATTTGTACTTAATGTAAGCTCTGCGTTATCTATTTCTATTGAACTAGTCGCTGAGCTTGTGCCACCATTTGCAGTATTACTTTCATTTAATGATTGGCTATCAAGCGCATCGAGTATTGGCGTGCTGTCTTGCGCGGTATTACCTGCTGAGTCTGTAACAGAGGCAACAATAGTCCACTGTTGCTCATCATCAAGCGCAGACGCAGACACATCAATATCATTAACGTTCCAAGTTCCATCATTTGCGACTGCAGCAGTCACTACTTCACTGTTAATACCATCAAAAATAGTGAGCGTGACTGTAGAGCCAGGTTCTGCATCAGTTGTACCGTTTAGCGTGGTTACTTCACCCGCTTTAAAGGCTCTACTGTTAATGCCGTTTTCACCAGTATCAATATCAATATTAATGGTGGCGTCTTTGGCGAAGGTGGTTGAGTTTGTGGCTAAATTGCCCTCAACGTCTAATGCGCTAACACTTGCTGTAATTTCACCATCGGCAAGCGTTGTTATGTTTGCTGTATTAACTTGCCATTTTCCATCTGCGTCAATAGCGACGTTTTCAACCGTTACTTTTTTACCGTCTTTATCGGTAAATATTACGGTGGCTGTTTGGTTTTCATCGGCTTCATCAATTACACCGCTTACTACTACATTACTTTGCTCATCGCTATTAACTACGTCATCGCCCGCTGCCATTGTAATGGTAGTAGTTGCTGTTTTATCGTGTGTGGCTGTGTCTGTATTCGTGGCTGTGTTACCGGCTACATCACTGACTGTGGCTGTGGCAGTTAATGTGCCATCGTCAAGCGCTGATACGTCTGCACCTGTGATTGTGTAAGCATTATTAGTAACGGTGGCTTCAAAGCTGCGCTCATTACCGGCTGCATCTTTTACTACAACAGTGACCGTTTGATTGTCTTCAACACCCGTTGTGGTACCTGTAATTTCAACGCTTGTATTTTCACTATTGCCATTAATTACGTTGTCGTCTGTATCGTTTATATCGACTGTTATTGCAACTGTAGTGTCTTTAGTAAAGCTGGTTGAGTTTGTGGCTAAATTGCCCTCAACGTCTAATGCGCTAACGCTTGCTGTAATTACACCATCAGCAAGCGCTGTTATGTCTACTGCATCAACTTGCCATTTTCCATCTTCGTCAATAGCAACGTTTTCAACCGTGACTTCCTTACCGTTCTCATCGGTAAATACCACGGTCGCTTTTTCGTTAGCATCAGCCTCTTCTATTACGCCACTTACAACTACATTACTTTGCTCTGCGCTATTAATAACAGCGTCATCGCCTGTTGCAACATCAATGCTGGTTAGGGCTGTTTTATCATGTGTCACTGTATCTGTATCTGTTGCGTTATTTCCTGCTATATCACTTACCGTAGCTGTGGCGGTGAGCGTGCCGTCATTTATGCGCTTGCATCAATCGGATCGGTAACGTATTCGCCGTTTTGTACAAGCGCCGTGGTTTCAACTTGGTTTGTACCATCACTGATGATCACCGTCACAGTT